>DAOVMN010000006.1 GCA_030630685.1 Thermoplasmata archaeon
CCCAGGATACTTCTTTCCAATTTGGAAATGTGAGTTTACCAAAGGGGGCCTTTCATGAAAACTTTAAATTCAAATTCCAGCTTACAGGAGGCGGCACCTCAAGCGACGATGTTTACATCGATGATGTTGAAATGGGAGCCTTTAAACCCGCTGATGAAGGGTATGTCGTTTCAGAACCCATTCATTTTCCTCTGGAAGCCTCCTGGGAATCCCTGAATCTCTCGAAAGAAGAAGGTAACGGGGGCCAGGTGAACATCTCGGTGCTTCACGAGAACGGCACCATTATACCTGGATTCGAGAACCTGACAGGATTAGATGTCAACCTCTCTTCATTAAAGAACGAATCCATCATCAAACTACGGGCAGACTTCTCAGCGGATTCGAACGGCACCTGTGTCCTCCATGAATGGCGTGTTTCCTGGAACAGCCCGTATTCGGATGGTCACTGGATCGACACCTTTTCCTATTCCAAGGAGCTGACATTCAATTGGACCCCGTCAATCGCAGGAGATTACCTTGTCGAGGTCTATGCTGTGCCTGTGAGCGGGGAGAATCTGACTTATAATAATGTCTTGAATGCCACCATAAATGTCACGGCAGAACCGGATATCTGGATAGACCCGTCCGAGTGCAATGTTACGGTTAAGCAGGGTGAGGTCAAGGAGACAAATCTGACGATTGGAAACGACGGGCTTGCGGATTTGAATTATTCTGCATTTTCTAATAAAAAATCGTATGCATTGGATTTTAATGGGAATGACGATTATATTAAGACAAATAATTATTTTTCTCATTCTGGTGCACCAATATCTTTTGAAGCATGGGTCTATCCACATGACACAAATTCAGATAAGGTTCTTTTTTCTCATCATGCCTGGGAAGATTATGGGTTCGAACCGAAGCTCGATGCCAATGGTGATATCTGGTTTAGAAGCAGCCCTGACGGTAGTACATGGTACGATACCAATACAAATATCCAATATACTGCAAACAAATGGATGCATCTTGTTTTTGTGATAACAAGTTCCAACAGGTCCCTTTACAGGAATGGTTCGCTGGTTTGGAGCGATTCTAATGGCGGATTGAATTGTCCATCGAATACTCGTTTAACGATAGGTATGAGGGCTTATCGCGATCAGAATGACAGACATTTCGATGGTGTAATCGACGAAGTTCGTGTTATACAAAGAGCATTGACCGACCAGGAAATCGTGGAAGACTACGAGGCCGGTGGACGGTATCCAATCAGGTCCGGAACCGTAGGATGGTGGCATTTCGATGAGATTTCCAGCAGTATAGTGCATGATTCTTCCGGGAACAACAATAATGGGACCGTTCATAATGCGACCTGGACAGAGGGTATGAATGTGTTAGAACGATATGTAAATTGGCTATCGGTATCCCCTTCTTCCGGCATAATCAATCCCGGGAATAACACCACAGTGACCGTGGGGCTCAACGCCTCTCGGCTGGACCCGCGCCTCTACCAGGCAAACCTCACAATTTTAAGCAACGATCCCAACGAGGACACGATAATAATCCCCGTGAACCTCACTGTTAATCCGGTGGACCATGAAATCAAAGTTACAAACATCTTCGCACCGGAAACCGGAGAAGCCGGAAAGAACATCACAGTGAACGCCACCATTCTCAACCAGGGCCTCACCAACGAGACCAACATCACGGTAGAGCTGAAGGTGGATGGGAAGGTCGAGGACAACCTCACCATTTCCAGGCTGGACAGCGGGAATACTACAGATATCTCCATGAACTGGATACCGCCCATCGCCGGGGATTACCTCGTGGAAATATATGCGGTCCCTGTGAGCGGGGAGAATATCACCTACAATAATGTCCTGAATACCACCATAAATATCACCGCAGAGTCGGATATCTGGGTTGATCCATCAGAGTTTAATATTACGGTTAAGCAAGGTGAGGTCAAGGAGACAAATCTGACTATCGGCAACGACGGGCTGGCCGACCTTGAATTCACAATCACCATGGGACAAGAAGAGGTCTTTGATGATTTTCCATCCACAACCCTTAACACCTCCCGGTGGGGCTCCACCTCCGGTTCTCCCCAGATAAATAACAAGGCACATAATGAGCCCTCCTCACCCTATTCCCTGGATCTTAACGGCAACAGTGATATTGTGGAATCTGTGGTTTACGATCTCACTTCCAGCACGGAAGGCGAGATATCCTTTTACTACGAGCTGGGAGGAAGTGGAGAAAAACCTGACCCAGGTGATTACCTGTATCTGGAATATTCTGACTCCTCATCAACATGGCAGTATCTGTGGCGTGTCGAAGGTACTGGAACGAATAACAACACCTTTGACCATACCGCTGTCAGCCTGCCGTCAGGAGCTTTTCACAGCGGCTTCAAGTTCAGGTTCAGGGCTGCCGGAGGCTCAGGCACAAGTGACGACTATTTTATTGACGACATCTATTTCAACGCATCGATCAGCAGTTCGGATGCGCTAGCGCTTTCCAACACCTCCGGGACAATAGCCCCCCTGAATGATACTCAGATCAACATGACCCTCAACACCACCCAGCTTGATCCGGGCCTCTACCAGATCAACCTCACCATCTCAAGCAACGATCCCGACGAGGACACAATCGTTGTTCCCATCAACCTAACGGTCCTGACTCCAGACCACGATATCAGGGTTAAGTCCATCGATGCCCCCTCTACCGGCGAAGCGGGAATATCCATAACAATCAATGCCACGATATTCAACCAGGGAATCTACAACGAAACAAACATTACGATCCAGTTGAAAGTGGATGGAAAGATAGAGAACAATCTCACCATACCTTGCCTGAACAGCGGCAATTCCACGGACATCAACCTGGACTGGACGCCCCCCATTGCCGGGGATTATGTTGTGGAGGTCTATGCGGTGCCCGTGAGTGGGGAGAACATCACCTACAATAATGTCCTGAATACAACCATAGATGTCACCGCAGAACCGGATATCTGGATCGATCCGTCTGAGTTTAATATAACGGTTGAACAGGGCGAAATTATGGAAGTGAACCTGACCATAGGCAACGATGGGCTGGCAGATCTGGAATGGGATATTATGGGCAAACCTCTCTTCAGCGATAATTTCGAGGATGGGGACTATGACGGATGGAACGAGGGTTCGGGTTCCTACACACGGGAAGTGACCAATCAAACAGCAGCAGCAGGGAGCAGATATAGCTTCACATTGACGGGAGGCAGCAATCACCAGTGCGACGGAATCTACCATACTCTCCCGAACATACAACCAGAGTATATCGGTTTCCATATACGGTCGAGTTCAAGTTCGAAGCATGATGCCTTTTTTGTCATAGGCGATAATGGCACTAATAATTTCAACTCGGGAATGATCTCTCTCTATGCCCGTAATAACGGACGCTTCGAGCTGAACGACGACACCTCCTTTACATATACGGCAAATAGGTGGTACCATATAGAGCTCAAGGACATCAACTGGGCTTCCAAGAAATTCGATTATTATATCGATGATAATCTGATCGCGAGTGATCACAACTTCGAGGATTCCGGCGTAGAGGATCTGACCAGGCTTCATCTTTACAACTATGACAATTCCCAGGCATGGTGGGACAAGATTCTCATCGGAACCGGCGAAGGCACGGGAGAAGACTGGCTTGAATTCTCGTCAACGAAAGGCACGGTAAACCCGGGGAATGACACCAACGTTACTGTGACCATAAACAGCACCAAACTCGACCCCGGCATCTACCAGACAAACCTCACCATCTCCAGCAACGATCCCAACAATGGCACGATAAGAATACCCATCAACCTCACTGTCAACCCTGTGGACCATGAAATTAAAGTGGCAAACATCTCCGCACCGGAAACCGGAGAAGCCGGAAAGAACATCACAGTAAATGCAACCATCCTCAACCAGGGGCTTGACAATGAAACCAACATCACAATCCAGTTGAAAGTGGATGGGAAGGTCGAGGATAATCTCACTATTTCCAGACTGGACAGCGGAAACACCACAAATGTCACCCTGAGCTGGACGCCGCCCATTGCCGGAGATTACTTCGTGGAGGTCTTTGCGGTGCCCGTGAGTGGGGAGAATATCACCTATAATAATGTCCTGAATACCACTATAAATGTAACAGCCGAGCCGGATATCTGGACCGACCCGGCAGAGTTCAATATTACGGTCCGCACGGGAGAAACCCTGAATGTGAACCTGACAATAGGCAACGACGGGCTGGGCTTCCTGGAATTCAACAGTTCCGCCGCCTCGGGCGGAAGTACTGGCGACCCGGTAACCGAGGCATTCGGCGACTCATCGAGCTCAGGAACCGGGATAAGTAACCACAAGTGCAATGCATATTATATCACAACAGATGTTACACTCGTGGAGTTCGAACTGTATTTCACATCTTCTTCTTCGAGAACCGTTACCTTTATGGTCTATGAAGGGGATTCCCTGAGCGGAACCTATACGAGGATACATAGTTCGGACAAAACATTTCCCGCTTCCAGTGCGAGCTTTAAAAGTTCGGGAGATATAGAGGTATCGTTATCTGCCGGCAAATATTATATTGCCGTGTATAAAATCTCGGGCTCTGCAACATACTATTATGATAATTCCCCCGACCTCAGAACATTTTCTTTCGGGGAATTAAAAGGAGGGAACGACGAGTCTGGCACTTTGGGAGATACCCATAACTTTAGTCCGGCAACAAGTATTGCCTACTACCAGAGACTGACATTTGTCGAGGGTGCTGCGAGCACACCGGAATGGCTGTCCATGATACCTTCCGGGGGAGTGGTGGATCCCTTGAGCAACATCACGGCAACATTGAGCTTCAACGCCTCCCGGCTCGACCCCGGTTTCTACCGGACGAACCTCACTATATCGAGCAACGACCCCGGCAAGGACACGATAAGAATACCTGTGAACCTCACTGTTAACCAGGTCGACCATGAAATAAAGGTTGTCTCTCTCTATGCACCTGAAACCGGGGAAGCCGGCAAATCGATTCGGATTAATGCCACCATCCTCAACCAGGGGCTAATCAACGAGACCAACATCACAATCCAGTTGAAAGTGGATGGGAAGGTTGAGGATAACCTTACTATCTCCAGGTTGAACAGTGGAAACACCACAAACGTCACCCTGAACTGGATACCGCCCATTGCCGGGGATTACTTCGTCGAGGTCTACGCGGTACCAGTGAGAGGGGAGAATATCACCTATAATAATGTCCTGAATACCACCATAAATGTCACAGCAGAACCGGATATCTGGATTGATCCCGTTTCCTTTGATATTGTTATCCAGCAGGGCGAAGTTGTGGACATGAACCTTACCATCGGCAATGACGGACTTGCCGATCTAGAGTTTGCCATCTCCCTGGGCCAGGAAGAAATATTCGAGGACTTTGCCTCCACCACCCTGAATTCATCCCGTTGGGGTTCCACCTCCGGCACTCCCCAGATAAATACGGACGGAATAAACGAACCCTCTTCACCCTACTCACTGGATCTCGATGGATCAGGAGATGCCGTGGAATCTGTGGTTTACGATCTCAGTTCCAGCACAGAGGGCGAGATATCCTTCTACTATGAGCTGGGAGGAGGGGGAGAAGCACCGGATTCCGGCGATTATCTTTATCTGGAATACTTTGATTCCTCGTCTGTATGGAGTCAGCTATGGAACATGCATGGCTTTGGAGGAAACAACAATACGTACGATCATGCCGTGGTCAGCCTTCCTCCCAGGGCATTCCACAGCAACTTCAAATTCAGGTTCAGAAGCACTGGTAGTGGGACTAATACGGATGATTTCTTTGTTGATAACATGTATTTCAATGCCTCGACAAGCAGTGCGGACACCCTCACCGTTTCCAATACATCGGGGACGATTACACCCTTCAATGACACTCAAATCAACATGATTCTTAATACCACAAACCTGGACCCAGGCTTCTACCAAATAAACCTCACGATCTCGAGCAACGATCCCGATGAAGGAACACTTGTTGCTACTGTCAACCTTACCGTCCTGCCCCCTGACCATGATATCGAGGTGACCGACCTTGAAGCCCCATGGTACGCCACATTCCGGGAGGGGGCAGAGATCAAGGCGACTATTCAAAATAACGGCCTGAACGATGAAACGGACATTAGAATAAACCTCACGGTTGATGGAGAAACTTCTCAGACCATGGTTATTCCTTATCTACAATCAGGGGAGCATAAAATCGAGACTTTTGTGAACGTCTCTTTGCACAATGGCGATGTGGGGTTCTTCAAGGAAAAAGGAATAGTTCTGTTCGAAGACACATTCCCTATCTCTACCCTGGATACCACCAAGTGGCCGGGCAGTCAATACTCTGGTATGTCATCGGCCAATTATCATTCCTCTCCCTATGGCTGTAATCTTGATTCCACTGACCATATCGATTCCAGGACGATCGATCTGGCCGGATACACCGGAGGATATATCAGTTTCTATTACAAACGCTCCAGGCTCGACAGCAGCGAATATTTACGGCTTTATTATTATTCCACCAGCTCTTCCTGGATTGAGATCTGGAATGTGAGGGGACACGGTTCCTCGGACAGTTCTTTCATACCCGTTAATGAGAGTTTACCCGAGAGTGCATTCCACGAGGGGTTCAAGTTTAAATTTGGACTTACCGGGGGCGCAAGTTCCAGCGATGATATTTTCCTTGATGATGTCATAATAGGAGCTGTTATACAACCCGGTAATATCAAAATGAAGCTATTGTTCGAGGATTCTTTCCCCACTTCTTCGCTTAATACCAATAAATGGCCGGGAAGTACATATTCCGGCATGTCATCGAGTTATTATCATTCCCCCCCTTATGGTTGTGACCTTGATTCGAGTGAGCACATCGACTCGATGACAATTAATTTAACTGATTACACTGCCGGATATGTCAGTTTCTATTACCGGCGGGCAGGAATCGACAACGGAGAATATCTGCGGCTTTATTATTATTCCACCACCTCTTCCTGGATTGAGATCTGGAATGTGAATGGAGGACCTTCGGACAGTTCTTTCATTTTTGTGAATGTGAGTTTGCCTGAAGGAGCCTATCATGATAACTTTAAGTTCAAGTTTGAACTTACCGGTGGCGGTTCTTCAAGTGATGATGTCTACATCGATGATGTTAAAATGGGTGCAGTGAAGATCCCACAGAAAGGATACATCATTTCTAAGCCCATAACCCTGCCAGATGGCTTTTCATGGGAATCCCTGAACCTCTCCAAGGAGGAGGGGAATGGCAGTCTGGTGAACATTTCAATTTTATACGAGAACGGCACCGTTATCCCTGGATTCGAAAACCTGACAGGTTCGGACATAAATTTGTCCTCTCTCACAGGCAAATCTGTTATCCGATTAAAAGCATATTTTGTAACCACAGGCAATGATTCTGTACTCCATAGCTGGAGGGTGGTGTATGTCAACTCCTCCGATGCCAATGATACCGGCTCTTGGGAGGACACTTTCTCGAATAAATTAACCATCATCTTTTACTGGTTCCCGGAGAAGGAGGGATGGCTGAATGTAGCTGTCGAGGCCGCACCCCAACCTGGAGAGAGTTTGCTCTGGAACAACAAGGTCAACAAAACCATCTGGAGTTTCCGTTCAAAAGGAACAATACTTGTGGATTACGGTCACGATTCCTATGCTGCTCTTGGCTACTACGATGACTTCCAGAACGAATTGTTCCTTGAGGGATATGTGGTAGAAACAACCACAAAGACCATTAATAGGGAACTGCTGGAGAACTATACGGTATTCCTGAGCATCGGCACCGCCCAGGATTATTCCGAAGCAGAAAGGACCGCGATCCGGGAGTTTGTGGCCGGAGGCGGCGGTTTCATGCTCCTGGGCGGAAGGAACTCCTATTCGGACTATAACCTGCTGACCAGCTATGCAAACATTACCTGGCAGTCTCCCGGAGGCAGCTCCGGTATAACGGATAAGATATATGTGCATGAGATCACAGAGGGGATATCGAACCTTTATTGCCAGGATCCGGTGGATTCCCTGAGCGTTTCCGAACAGGCGGTTGCCTGCGTTTATGAGAGGAACGACAACTACATCCAGGTGGCAGCTTCCGAATACGACAGGGGTAAGATTGTTGCACTTCAGGACGAATACTGGTTCAGCAACAACAGGCTTGATGATGAGGACAACCTCAAGTTCGGTCTCAACATCATCCAATGGCTTACTCGGGGGATCAGGGTGTCCGTGGGCAGGGATTTCGTCCTGCTCAACGCCTCGGAATCCGTGAATCTCAACATAACCATTGAGAGCCTAACAAAAGAGGGAACGATCAATCTCTCTGTCACAGGGCTTGAATCGGGATGGAGCGGTGTCTTCGAGAATGCGTCCTTTGCAATCGACAGTGGTGAAATAAAAATCGTCAACTTCACCCTGACCGCCCCCTCCAATCTCTCCCTCCCCGACAATACCACTGCTGTAATCTCCGCTGTCCTGAACGACTGGGAATTCAACTGTACCATCAAGATAAATGCGCGGATTCCTCCCAAATGCAAAGTTACTCCGGATTCTATTCATATTCAGATGGAACCAAATAACACTTATGAAACGAACATTTCCATCCTGAACACCGGGGACGGGGACCTTGATTGGACCATTGATCTGCCGGAAGGGAAAGTACAGGGCGATATCCTGATCCTGGCCTGGACAGCTTACGCGGATATGGGTGGAAGTGGAGAATATGTACATACAATAAATGCTATCAACCAATACTTCACCGATTATGACCTGACAGAAACAACCACAACCAATGCCGATACACTTCGAACCGCACTTGAAGGGAAGCACGTCTTCCTCATACCGGAACAGGAAGGGTCTGCAGACCTGAGGCCGATCGGTGAGAACTTCGCCGATGTCCTGAGAGATTTCGTTGAGGGTGGAGGGACCATTGTATCCTGTGGAGCGATGGATAACAGAAACATAGGCCTCCTGGACGGCAGCGGTCTCGTTGAGCTCCAATATCATGGTTCACAGGGTTCCGGGACTTCTACAGTGATAACGGCAGAGCATCCCGTAACGAAATACCTGGGAACCACCATTCAAAACACGGATGGTTTTTATTATTGTGAAGAGGCAACCGATATGGATATACTTGTACAATACGGCACCTATCCGGCGGTGCTTGCCAGGGAGATAGGCTTTGGTCATGTTGTTTATATTCCCTATGATTTCTACGGTTACAATGATGATGCGGCTCGCTTGATCTCGAATGCGGTCCGGTGGGTGAAAACAGGGCCGAGCTTCAACCTGACCATTACACCCTCCAGCGGCATCCTGAACGCCACTCCTGGCCACAATGCAGTGCAGAATCTGACGCTTCGCCTGGACTCCACCAACCTTTCCTTAGGGAGGTATTATGCCAATATTTCCATCCACACCAATGATCCCTTCATCGAGACCATTATCGTGCCAGTGATCCTGGATATTGTTCGAGGGCATGATATTATCGTGGAGGGCATTATCGCTGACCCTGTGCTCTCCACGGCCTATAATAATTCGGTGGGAGTGGTCATCAGGAATAGCGGTATTTACAATGAGTCTGGCGTTGTGGTAAGATTCTTAGTGGATGATGAGGAAATGAGCAATATTACCATCCTTGAACTGGCATCCGGAGCCTCGGAAACATTAAATTTCGATTTTATACCTCCGGAGGGAGATCACACAATCAAAATCACTGTGGATCCTGTGCCGTATGAAAATTATACCATTAACAACCAACTGACACAAGAATTCGAGGGAGTGCTCACACCTGTGTTTACTGTCGATCCGGATCCCGGGGTCTTCCATGTTGTGGAAGGAGGTTTGTATCATTTCAACATTACAGTGTGGAACAAGGGTAATGCAAACCTTACCTGGCTTGTGACAGATGCGGACGAATTTCTATCGCTATCACCGGATAACGGTACTCTGCAACCAAATGGCTCGATGGATGTAATCATAACAGTGAACGCCAGCATGTTAGTGCCGGGAGAGGGAAGTTATAATATTACTTTCTCCACCAACGAACTTCAGGGGATTCATGTGCTGACCATTAAAATCAATGTTACCGCTAACACCCCGCCGGTATTCGTCATGGATTTCCCGGATCTCACGCTTTACATAGATGACCCCCCTCATACCATCGATCTTTCACACAGTGCTTTCGATAATGAGACCCCGGATACCGTGTTTTTCGAGATTTCCGGATGGGATTTCTATGTTGTGAATGTTACTCTTACTAAGGGAAATTTACTTTCCATCTACCAGAGATGGATGGAAGGAGAGACCTCGTTGACCCTCAGGGTTTTGGATGGCCATGGTGGAATGGATGAACAAGTTTTCAATATTAGCGTTCTTTATAACCGACCACCGCAACTTGATTATGGTGTAACCTTTGAGCTGCCCGATGACCGTACCAGTTCAGTGAATCTGCTCGATCATGTGGAGGATGAAAAGCCCGAAGAACTACGCTGGGAACTCCAGTACGGTGGAACTGCTCTTGATCTATCATTTAATGGGCCGTTATTGATGGTGACGCCGGAGAACAGGAACTCTAATTATTCCGACTACGTGGTCATCACGGTTTATGATTTACATGGAAAAAAGGATATCACCCCGTTCAACATAAGCATTATCGATGTGAATAGACCCCCTGTGATCCTTCCGGGCATCGAACCTATCACTATTCGGGATGATGTGAGCAATTTCGCGTCAGTTGACCTCGGCACCCACGGATACGACCCGGAGGGGGATTCTCTTTACTGGGAGATCGAATATGATGCGGACTTTTTCACTGCCGTTATCCAGGGTGATACACTCAAAATTATGCAGAAGGAGTATGGATCAGGAACCGCCGATATTACAATAATTCTGAGAGACCCCGAGGGAAAATTCGACAGCCAGAATATTTCGGTGACGATTATCCATGTGAATCGCAAACCTGTCCTGATTTTTGGCCTTTCCTTCAACAAAACAGTGGTAGATCAGATTATGGAGTTTGACGTAAAGGTGGGAGACATAGACGGGGTCGTAG
This sequence comes from Thermoplasmata archaeon, assembly GCA_030630685.1. Classification (GTDB taxonomy): domain Archaea; phylum Thermoplasmatota; class DAOVMN01; order DAOVMN01; family DAOVMN01; genus DAOVMN01. The sequence continues at coordinate 11,104 of DAOVMN010000006.1, forward strand.
TGAAAAACGAATGGGACTTCGATGGCGACGGGAATATAGACTGGAATTCCACTAGCACACAAAATGCGAGCTTCGCCTATCCATCCCCAAGGGAGTACACCGCTGCTCTTCATGTTACAGATGACACCGGAGAAACATCAACATTCGAATTCCAGGTCAAAGTGGAGGAGAAGGATACCTCTGAAAAGGACTCACCGTTTGCATTGGTGTTATCCATCATGGTCATTGTGCTGCTGGGGTTGATCATTGGATTCATTAAATTTCCAGACACCATGAAATCCATCTTTGGCAAGACCCCTGAAAAGATGGAAAAGACTGAACAATTAGAGGGCGCTTCTATTCCCAAGAAATCAGGCTCGGAGAAATTACCGATCACCGATACAAGACCAGAGCCGGACTTTTCCGAAACTTTCTTTGGTCCAGAACCACTGAAAGATAAACCCATTGAAAAAGATTCATCACTTTTAACAGATAAGTCCAAGGAATCCATTGGTATTGAAACGGAGAGGCCCCCCCCGGCTCAAGGAGAGAGGGAGTGGATGCCCCCTACCTCTGAAATCGGTGAAAGCAGTGTTGATCATGGTGATGGTGTATCGAGCAGTGCAGATTTGCCACAGGAGTCGGAGAGTCAAGCCACCTCCGAGACCCCTACCGACATCACAGAGTTAGAGGACCTTGAGATTGTGGTGGAGGATACAACGGAAGCGGTATCTGGCTGGGTTTGCCCGATCTGTTTCAACCACAACCTGGAAGCATACAGATTCTGCATCAACTGCGGGGCAAAAAGATCGAAGGAGGGGGATTAGTTCGCAAAAGAACCGCCTAATAATCGAAGGAAGGCTCGTTGACCTATTCACAGACGAGATCTATCCCGCCGAACTGAAGGTGGAGAACGGGCGAATCCATTCCATCGAGCGGGACGACGACCTTGAGGTAAAGGACTACATCGTGCCCGGGCTCATCGATGCCCACATCCACATCGAGAGTACCATGCTCCCTCCAAGCAGGTTTGCCGAGGTTGCTCTTCCTCACGGGACCACTGGAGTTGTAGCGGACCCTCATGAGATCGTGAACATCTCGGGAATGAAGGGCTACCGATACATGGTCGAGGATGCCGAACAGGTGCCCCTCAAGTTCTTTTTCACGGCACCCTCCTGTGTGCCTTCTACCCCGCTTGACCCGGGAGGTGCGGTTGTCGGGGTGGAGGAGGTGCGCGAGATGCTGCAATCCGGTGCCGTGGCACTGGGGGAGATGATGAACTTCCCGGGAGTTCTCAACAGAGACAGGGACCTCATGGAGAAGATCAGGGTCGCACGCTCTCTTGGAAGACCTGTGGACGGCCATGCCCCAGGCCTGCGGGGAAAGGAGCTGGACCTCTACATCAATGCCGGGATCACCACGGATCACGAGTGTCTTAGCTATGAGGAGGCATGGGAGAAGGCAGGAAAGGGCATGATCCCCATCATTCGGGAGGGAAGCGTTGCGAGGGGATTGGATAGGTTCTATCCATTGATCGAAAGGACCAAAACCTTTCTATGTACAGATGATCAGCATCCCCCGGAGCTTGCCGAAGGTCACATCGATTCCCTTGTTCACCGGCTGCTTGCAAGAGGGGTGAACGTCTTCTCTGTTCTCAGGGCCGCAACCCTGAACCCTGCAACTCATTACGGGCTTGACACGGGCATTCTTTCCAAGGGCAGGGCCGCCGACTTCCTTATCCTTGAGGACCTCGAGCCCCTCACAATTAAGGAGGTATATGTGGACGGGAGAAAGGTTGCCGAATATGGACGTCCCCTTTTCTCCGCCAGCCCAAGAGGCTTCGAGTCAGGAATAATTCCACCGAGGATCTCACCCGAGGACTTTGTACTCCGGGCCCCAAGAGATTATAAGAGAGAAAGTATCCGCGTCCGTACCATCGAGTTGAGGGACAATGAGCTCTACACCCAGGAAAGGATTGTCAGCCTGCCGGTGAAGGACGGAATGCCTCAATTACTAGGAAGCGTGGATGTGGCGAGGGCTGCAATCGTGAGCAGGTACGGTACTGGAAGGATCGGTCTCGGATTCCTTTCCGGATTCGGATTGAAAGAGGGTGCCATCGCGATGTCCATTGCCCATGATGCTCACAACTTTGTGGTGGTGGGAAAGGATGGAGAAGAAATGTTCCGTGCCCTCGGTCTGATCGTGAAAACCGGCGGTATTGGAGCTGTTTTCCAGGGCGAGGAAAGAAGGCTTGCCCTGCCCATAGCCGGACTCATGACCCCCCGGCCCCCGGAAGAGCTTTTTAGAGGGTTCGAATGCCTTCGCAGGCTTGCCTGGGAGATGGGCGTAGGCCTCAGATCACCGTTCATTTCCCTTTCCTTTATTGCCCTCCCGGTGATCCCGGAACTCAAGCTCACACCCGGGGGCTATTTCCGGGTCAGAGAACAAAAGTTCGTTTCGCCATTTACTTGATACATCATTCTGCTTTAAAAGTTCAATCCATAAGCATATATATTATCTCCAAAGATTGAACAACTTGATGAAATCGTATTGTTCTCTGATGGGATTGGGCATCACCATCATTATCATCACAGTGGGATTTACAGGTTGCGAGGCCCCGCAGCCCTATTCTTCCATTCCAAACGTTATTCTATACCATGTTGTAAACGAGACCAGGGTGTTTGTTTCGGGGGAAGGGTATATGTACGAAAACATCAACATCACCATTGACAATGTCACCAAAGAGGAGAGCTTTTCCTACGGCCTGACATCATCTACCCACAACACCAGTTTCCGGGTGGAGATCCGGGTGCTGGACAACCAGAGCGATGATGACAAGGAGGATTTCATTAATTATGCCTATTCTGCCTCGGTAAGGGTTGATATCGATCACGAGAAGGCATATTTCTATCTCACGGACACCCATCATAAGGATGAGGTAAAGAGGAAATCTCCCTACAAAACCCTGATGGAGAATGATTGATGAAGGTACGACTTACCCCCAGCTATATCGCCGGCGCAGTGCTGGTGCTGCTCCTATTGGTCTCTGTTCTGATCACCATCGGTATCTGGCTCAGGTTATGGGGTGCTGTGGAATCCTATGTCATGGTACGTTCTTTTATCATCAACTGGGTGGTGGTCATCACCTTTGCCATCCTTGGTGGGATACTTTTCGGGATGTTTTTTGGCTTCAAACTCCTGTCCAGCCAGGGATTTACTCCATTCGAGAAATCCATGCTCGAGATGTTCGCCAAGGTCGAGGAGGTGAACAAGAGGGTGAAGAGGATCGAAGAGGTGCTTGAGATCATTGAAAAAAGCGGGAGCACGAAGCCGGAGAGCTTGGAAGAAGTCAAGAAGGAAGTGGCTGGGAAGGAGTAAGTGAAAGCGAGAATCTCTATTAAGGGGGTGTCGAGGGAGGGATGAGATGGATCTCATTTTATGGTACGGAATCTTGAGGAGCCCTCAAGGATCTTCTTGATGATCTTCCGTGTGCCGTTCAGGTCATGGTCGAACTTTGGTAATCTCACAACCTTGATGTGGTCCAGTCCTCTTTTCCTTAGCTCTGCCTTGATCCTAACTTCATCGTGAAACTGGTCGAAACCCAGGGCGATGATGTCCGGGCGGAGCTCTTCCACTATCCGGAAGGGGTCTCCTTCGTGGCCCAAATATACCTTATCCACCACCTCCAGTGCCCCAACCAGTTCTACCCTCATCTCCTGGGTGATTATTGGAAGGTGTTTGCCCCTCTCCGCTGTTTTATCCGTCGCCACAACCACCACGAGTTCGTCACCAAGCTTCCTTGCCTCCTCGAGAAAATGGAGGTGTCCTAAATGAAGGATGTCGAAAACCCCGGTTGCCATCACTCTTACCATGTCTTCCACGCCTCGATTATGTCCTTTCCATCGAGGAAAACCAGCCCGTGCGTTTGTGCGTATTCCCTTGTCTCCTCTCTGGCCAGAGCCCTGCCGTCCTTATTGGACATGATCTCAGAACCAACAGCCACCGGAGTAAGGCGGGCCATGGAGAGAAGGGCTACCGAGAGTTCGGTGTGTCCCTGGCGGGATTCCAGCACTTCCCTGGAGGATGCACAGATGGGAACATGCCCGGGTGCCCTGAATCTTGAGCCGAACAATCTCTGCGCTCTGACGGAGGTGATTTCTGGGTCCATGATCTCCTCGGAGAGCCTTGAAAACTCAGAGATGGTGAGGGCCCGATCCCTGTCCGTTATTCCAGTGAAGGTTTTCCTGTGGTTGATTGTAAGGGAAAAGGAGGATTTTGTGTCATACGGGATGTCGTTGGGTATCAGCTCCTTGAGAACAGGCCATCTGCCTCCTTCTTTGTAGTAGAGGTCCGCGAGGAAAGGAAGCCCGAGTTTCTGGGAAACACTGGAATGCGCCATAAGGAATATGAGGCCTCCTCCGTCAAGACGCATCCTTTTCACATCCTCCCAGGTGGTGAACTCTGCTGCCATGACCAGGTCAGTCTCTTCTTCCCTGCCGTCGGCGTCGTAGATGCAAACAAAGCTCCCTTCTTTAAGGGCCTCCACAGCCTTTTGTATTAGTGCGGGCAGTTCCTTTCCCGGGCTATTCATCAGGGTCATGGGCACGGGATTTTTCCCCAATGATTTAAGGTTTTGTGAATAAAGGGAAAAGGTTTCTATCTTTCCGGGGTTGTTGCTTCTGCCTAAGTTTTCCCCTTCTTGGTTTCCCTGGCAGGATCATCCCCGGATTCCGATAATCCCCTCAGCAGCGATAGGCTGTACTCCTCAAACCTCCGTTCCAATGAGTCCTCTCCCTCAATCTTTATCTCACCCTGGAGAAGTCCTTTAATTTCCTCCTTACTCACCTCACCTTTCAGGAGGTTCAGCAGAATACCTGTGTACCTTCCTCTTATTTTCTCCCGGTTGGGCCAGAGTTCCTCAACAAGCTCCTCTGTTCCCTTGATGTTGCCCAATGCTCCTATTCCTGCAAGGATGACCCCTGCGGAAAGCGGGTGCCAGATTAGACGCTCCTTCCCTGTGGAATAAGCAGCTTTTAGAAGTTTCACCCCGTAATCCAGATTTTCATGCTCAATGAAAAGAAGGCCTGCCATTGAAAATTTATATCCTGCCTCCTCCAGGGTTTTGAGCTTTTCCTCGCCTTTTAGCATCCCAGAAAGAACACTCAGTGCAAGGCCCCAGTTGTTCCATGCCTCATGTTTGTCGGGTTTGATCTCTACGGCCTTTTCGTATTTCTGGAAGCTCTCCTTGAACCAGCTTTCCTCGCCTTTCAGCTTCCCGAGTTCGGAGAGGGCAGTGCCCCAGTTGTTCCA
>DAOVMN010000130.1 GCA_030630685.1 Thermoplasmata archaeon
AGGAAACCTGGATGGTGCCGTGGATCTCGCAGACGATTACATGGAGGAGCATGGGAAAGACACCAATGTTCTTTCCACTATAACCTATATTGCATTGCAACATAAAAAAACGGACCTGGCAAAGGAGTATCTCGAAGAGCTGAAGGTGCTTGCTCCAAACAAGTTAGACATCCAGAAACTCGATGTGCTGATAATAATGCAGGAAGGAAAAATCAAGGAGGGTGCAGCCCTCGCGGAAGAGATAGCCTCCCGATCAAAAAGCAGAACCGAGAGATTCGATACTCTACTGTATTTTGCCACAGAATTTTCAAATGAAGATCAATTTGACATAGCGGAGAGATTTGCCAAGAAGGCCTTCAAGATCAAACGGGCAGATCCGGATGTTCTTAACATTCTGGGGGAGGTTGCCCTGAAAAAGGATGATATCAATGGTGCGGAGAAATACTTCAGGAAGGCGGCCCTCGTCTCTCCAAGGCATTTTGACGCCCAAATGGGGTTGGGAGCAGTGCTGGAAGAGAAAGAGGATTATGATAGGGCTGAATCTCATTACCAACGGATGTTAGAGATATTCCCCGAAGATGTGGAGCCGTACGAAAGGCTTGCAATGATCTACACCATCTGGGGTTGGGAAGATGATCTTCACCATGTAATAAGCCTGGCTGAAGAAAATAGCATGGATAGTCCGATATTCTATGCTTTAAGGGCCAAGTTGCATATCTCCAAAAAAAGGGCTGAAGAGGCGATAGGGGTCCTTAAAGAAGGACTTGAGCAATGGCCCTATGACGGGACACTTAACGATTTAATGTTCCTGGCGGAATTGGCTGGTGGATGGGTATTTGCGGCCCTGGCTAGTGCCCTCAGAAATGAAATGATGTTCGAGGGCCCTCCTATACTTGAGGATATCCCCGAGGATGGGAAGATAGAGACGGATACGCTATGGGCCAAGAGGAGGAGAGGAATCTCCAAGATGGTAAGGGAAGCGTTTTTCCATGATACCGGGGGGATTCCCGAGGAGACGGAAAAGCACCAGGATGAGGCTGTGGGAATGCCTGAGGAGATGGAAAAGGACCGGGATGAGGCTGTGGAAATCCCTGAGAAAATGGAAAAGCACCGGGACGATACCTTGGAAATCCCTGGGGAGATGGAAAAGCACAAGCATGATGCTGTGGAAATCCCTGAGGAGATGGAAAAGGACCGGGATGATGCTGTGGGAACACCTGAGAAAATGGAAAAGGACCAGGATGACATATTGGAAATGCCTGAAGAGATGAAAAAGGACCAGGATGAGGCTGTAAAAATCCCTGAGGAGATGAAAAAGGACCAGGATGAGGCTGTGGAAATCCCTGAGAAAATGGAAAAGCACCGGGACGATACCTTGGAAATCCCTGGGGAGATGGAAAAGCACAAGCATGATGCTGTGGAAATCCCTGAGGAGATGGAAAAGCACAAGCATGATGCTGTGGGAACACCTGAGGAGATGGAAAAGGACCGGGATGATACCTTGGAAATCCCTGAGGAGATGGAAAGGGACCGGGATGACATATTGGAAATCCCTGAGGAGATGGAAAAGGACCGGGATGATGCTATAAAAATCCCTGAGGAGATGGAAAAGCACAAGCATGATGCTGTGGAAATCCCTGAAGAGATGGAAAAAGACCGGGATGATGCTTTGAAAATCCCTGAGGAGATGGAAAAGGAAATCAAAAGATTCACGGAGTATCATTTTCTAATGGGATACTATGATTTCATCGATATTCGAATCAGGGAGAGTTCCGAGCTATTGAAAAATGAGAATATCCCGAAAGAGCTGGAAAAGGATTATAGAAAAGGGGTATTTTTTGTATCCCGGGTTGTTAAAAACACTATCGATACCGCCTTTAATAAATTAACGGCTAATTTGGGAATGGGGCTGCATTGGCTCACGTTTAAAGAGAGTATCGAGGTCAGTGCCGCGGATGAAAGAATAAAGAAGGTCTTGGAGGGCATGAATGATGAAGAAAGACCCTCCGTATCCAATGGAAGGATAACCCTTTACCGACCGTACTTTGAAGGATCTACGACCTTCCCTGAAATCGCTTTTTCCCTCTTCCCTGAGTTCCGGCCCGGTCAATGAGGGGAAGAATGCGGTATCTTATCGAGTTCACCGGAGAACACCCATCCCTCCCCTTAGAGGAACTGAAAGTCGCAGCCCGGGCATGCGGAGAGGGGTTCACCCTTCTGGAACGCAAGGGAAGGCTTGCGGTGGTGGAAACCGAGAGGCTCATCGATGCTGTCACCAGAGCGGCCCTTGTGCGTGCCTTTTTCCTGGAGTGTGCCACAAAGCTTGAAGATTCAGGGAATTCACCTGAAATAGAGAAAAGAGGAAAGCAGATACAGGCCTTCATTTCAAGGCATTTCTCCAATGCACGGAGCTATCGAATCTCCCTGCGAAAGCTTGGAGGAAGGTATTTAGAGGCCGATGTCGAGAAGATAATAAACCACCTTGCCCATGAAATCGAGCTTGAGGTCTCACTCGACAAGCCTGATATCGAGGCCTTTGTCTATCTGACTCCTGCCCTCCACTTCGGTATCAAAGTGCATGAGAATGACAGGAGGGGATTCAGGGAGCGGGCGGTGAGATATCGACCCTTTTTCAGCCCGATCTCATTACATCCCGTTTTTGCAAGGGTGCTTGTTAATCTAAGCCGCGTAAAGATAGGCGGATCGCTACTGGACCCCTTCTGCGGTACCGGCGGGATCCTTTTAGAGGCCTCGAAGATCGGGTTGAAGTCCATCGGTGCGGACCTGAACAGAAAGATGCTGAAAGGTGCAGGGATCAACCTGAAGCACTTCAAGCAGGATGCCATGCTCATAGATTCGGACATCGGGGACATCAAAGACTCCCTGAAAAAACATGGAATCGATCACGTGGATGGTATTGCCACTGACATGCCGTATGCGCGGGCCTCCACAACATTTGGGGAGGATCTAAATTCGCTTTCAACGCGGGCTTTCAGGGCCTTCGAAGAGGTGCTCGAACCGGGTGGATGGGCCGCGATAGTGGGCTCTGATCCGGAAGTCATCAAACCCGCTCGGGACAAGCTGAAGCTGATATCATGTCACAGGCTGAGGGTGCACAGGAGTCTCAGCAGGTACTTTATGGTGTACAGGAAAGAGGGGTGATGGCAATTATCCTTAAGACAAGCTTTAAATATAAAGTTATCCTTTGTGTATACTATGTATAACTCCATCGAGCTGAAGGTAAGAAAATGGGGCAACAGCCTGGGGATACGAATCCCAAAGCATCTTGCCGAACTCATGAACGTCCAGGACGGCATGAAGCTGAAACTCACCTTCAAAAGCGACCATGTGGAAATGAGGATCAGTGATGAGGAAACAGTCCTGAACGAAAAAAAGGATAATGTGAATCTAAAAAAAGTCAGGTTCTCCACCCCAATCTACCCCCCCAGGCTCCGGGGGAGACGAACCCCGCTTGCCCTCACGGACAGAAACTTCGGGGAGGCCGTCAAGAGATATCCCTTCATGATCGTAGTTTTCCTGGACTACATGTACCTTGATTTCTACGACAAGATCGAGGAGAGGCTTGTGAGGCTGAAAGGGCTTGCGGATTATTATTCAGGCATGGTCTGGTTCGGGATAGCCAAGATGGAGGAGAACGAACTTGCAAGGGAGAGATATGTGGGGAATGTATGGGGGGAAGAAGAGATCAGGGGGTTCATCAATGGCCGATTGGCATTCAAAGCTGGAAAAATCGAGGACTTGGAGGATGTGATCGAGGGGATACTGCCCTCCGACAAACTGCAGACCCTCGATAAAAGACAAAAATATACTGTGCCCATCCTTGCCACCAACCATAACATGAACGATATCCTGACACGGAGACCCCTTATTGTCTCGGGATTCTTTTCCCCAGGAGAGAAAAAAGGGGTTCGGATCTTCAATGAGCTGGCAAAGAAATACCAGGGGGAGGTGATCTTCACCCTTACCACGGATAGAGTGCTGTTCAATGAAGGAAGCAGGACCTTCTATAGAAATCCACTTTTTGAAAGGTTCAATATCACAAAAAACTCCGAGGTGATCCTGTTTCATGGAGGGGCAATTGCAAAACGCGGGCACCTTCGTGATAAGGAGAGCCTTACCGATCTTATCGACCAACACATAAAACAGGAGAAAAAGATTTGACCGATTTTATCGTGGTTCTTGTGGAGCCCATGATCCAAGGAAATATCGGAGCCGTTGCCCGGACCATGATGAACTTCTGTGTGAGGGAACTCAGACTGGTAGGCGATATCTCCATCCAGAAGGAGGCAAGGCAGAGGGCGGTCCATGCCCAGGTGGTACTGGATAATGCAGGCTTTTACCCTACCCTCGCGGATGCAGTAAAGGATGTGAATCTCAGAGCAGCTACCACAGGCGTGGCACCGGAGAACGAGAAGCGGCATCTGCGCTCCCACCTTGAGCTCGAAGAGTTTGCAGAGAGATCGGTTAGAATGGAGGAGAAGATTGCCTTGATTTTTGGAAGGGAGAACTATGGGCTCTTCAATTCCGAGCTCAGACTCTGTGATGTTGTGGTGACGATCCCCACCTCGGGCGAATATCCCATCATGAACCTTTCCCATGCGGCCTCTGTTGTGCTGTATCAGCTTTACATTGCCCGACAAAAAACGGAAGGGCGTTTTAGTGCAAGGAGAGACGCCGCACCCGGAGACATGGACCGGTTGTGCAGACGGGTGGATTCCTTGCTTATGGGAATAAGATACCCGGAGCACAAAAGCGAGAACACCTCGATAATGCTGAGGCGGATATTGGGGAGGGCGTTCATCAGCCGGTGGGAGTACCACACCCTGATGGGGGTGCTCAGCCATGTCGAGAGGGGGCTGCAAGCCAGGAAGGAAAGGGAATTTAGTGAACAGCTTTAAATAAATCCTATATTTCCCTCAGGTATGGAGAAGAGCAGACCCATTGGAAGCTATGGCCCCTCCAGGGATAACAGGGACCCTTTCTACGAGATGGAGATCCATTATAGGCCATATCATGATCCCTTTGCACAGCCCGGGCCTGCCTTTATCTATCCCGGATCCGGACCTGCCGGGCGAGGGATGTTCAATTTCACCAGGCAAGAAATAAAGGAACTGGTCATCTCCATCGCTGTGCTCACCTTTGCATTCACTATGGTTCTTGGGAGGGATGATTTTCTCACCTACCTTGGCCCCTCGTTCATTGCGGTTCTGACCGGATTCTTTCTTCACGAGATGGGGCACAAGTTCGTTGCCCAGAGCTACGGCCTCCTCTCCGAGTTCAGGATGAGCATGCAGGGGCTCCTTCTTGCCATTATCACCTCACTTTTTGGTTTTCTCATCGCGGCCCCGGGAGCGGTCATGATCAGCGGCTACCCGACCAAGGCGCAGGCCGGAAAGATCGCTTTTGCCGGTCCTGCTGTCAATGTGATCATTGCATTGGTTTTCCTGCCGTTCAGCTTCCTTGGAGGCATCGTCGCCTTCACCGCCTCTCTCGTGGTATTCATCAATGCTATTCTTGCAGTGTTTAATCTCATCCCGGTCCATCCCCTTGACGGTGAGAAGATCCTGCACTGGAGCATGCTCCATTATGTTGGTATTGGGATTGCGGCCGTAACTCTACTCATCGGTTCCTGGTACCTGTAAAAGGTGTGAAAATGATCAAAGAAATCGGATTAAAGTCAGAGCAAACAGAACCTCAGGACATAATCATAAGAAATGCCTCAGAGCTCCTCACCATGTCCGGCGGAGTGAAAAGCGGGAAAGCAATGAGGGATTTGGGCATCCTCGAAAACGGGGATGTAGCGGTAGCCAACGGAAGGATCACGGCGGTGGGCAAGGGACTTCCCCTTCGAGGGGGCTATGAAATCGACGCACGCGGGAAAGTGGTTATGCCCGGATTCGTGGACCCGCACACCCACCTGGTCTTTGCGGGAAGCAGGGAGCACGAGCTCGAGATGAAGATAGAAGGGATGTCCTATCTGGATATCTTGAAAGCAGGCGGAGGGATCCTCTCCACTGTCCGGAAGACCCGGGAGGCAACCCTGAAAGAGATCGTGGCGGAGTCCGGGTACCGGCTCGATACAATGTTAGAGTTCGGCACAACCACCGCTGAGGCCAAATCTGGCTACGGTCTCGACCTGGATACCGAACTAAAGCTTCTCAGGGCAATAGAGGAGCTTAATTCCTTCCACGAGGTGGGGCTTGTCCCAACCTTCCTCGGTGCTCATGCTGTACCCTCAGAGTTCGAGGACACTGATGGGTACGTGACCTATATCATTGAGGAGATGCTGCCCCTGATTTCCGAGGAAAACGAGAAAAGAGGCAGGGAGGGGAAAGCGCCGCTGGCCAGATTCATCGATGTCTTTTGCGAGAAGGGCGTTTTTTCCGTGGAGCAATCCCGCAGGATCCTCGAATCAGGGAAGGAATACGGCCTGATCCCGAAGCTGCACGCGG
>DAOVMN010000455.1 GCA_030630685.1 Thermoplasmata archaeon
AAAATGGGGGACCCCTCACGATATGGATAGGATCATTTCCCTCATGGCCAAGGAAAAGCTGCCACTTAGACAGATAAACACACGAATCCGAGAACTCGATGACGTCTATCTCGAACTCCTGAAGGAAAAAGGAGGTGGGAAGGCTGCCTGAACCCGGGGATACCCGCTTCCAAACAGCAGAAGAACCAGCTAAGCAGGCGGCTGATATCTCTGGGGGCACCAGCATCTTTCGGGAGTTCCGGGAGTACAGGGAAGGGATGAAGGACAGGTGGGAGATCCTTTACAACGCCATTCTCATGGAGTTCAAAAGGACAATAAAGAACAAATGGGTGGTGGTGTTGACTGTTTTTACCTGGCTCTGGGGGATACTCATTCCCATGACCCTGGTTATAGTTTCCCTTTACGCCACCTCTGGGAACAGGGGGGACATCTTTGATGCCAGCGATTTTTATGATTTTTACTCATTCCTCTTCATCTACCTCGTGCTCTTCTCCGGATACATCTCTGCCAAGAACGTCACTGCACAGAAGGCAGATCGAACCATCACCCTTTACCTCTGCAGACCCATATCCAAGCTGGACTATCTCATCATCAAATTTGCTGTCCTCGTGCTGGTTTTGAGCGTGATAATAATCCTTCCGGACATTCTCCTTTTCATCATCGTGTTGGGCCTGCTCAAGATGCCGTTCCTCTGGAACATCGAACATCTCTGGGTGTTGGGCTCCATCATCCTCTACGGCCTCATGATCGTATCCATCTTTTCCCTCCTCAGCCTTGCCATAGCCTCGAGCACAAAGAAGATGCACTGGGCGATTGCCGGGATATTCGCCTTCCTTTTCTTTACCACTGGCCTGAGCCTTACCATGCGCCTCATCCTAAAGAACGATTACGTGATCCTTATTTCGCCCTGGGACAATCTGGCACAGGTGGGTGCCCCACTCTTCGCCACCGACGTGCCCTACTCCATCCCATGGGCTCTCTCGTTCGGGATGCTTGCCGCCTATGTCGCAATCACTCTTGCTGTCCTGGTCTACAATATCAACAGAGTGGAGGTCGTGGAATGAGTGCGCCGGGCAAGATTCATAATATCCAGTTGGTGAAAATCCAACCCGGGGAAAGGCGTGAAAACTTGTTTTCACTCCGGTTGAACACGAAGTGTTCGACAAGGCATGAAGCACGGGGTGCTGAGTGCCGGATGACCCCACAGGGGTCGTCAAGGCGAGTTCCCACCTCAAACCAGAACCCTGCACGCAGACCGGTAACGGGCTGTTGTGAAGTTAGGGGAACGGGATCCCGGGCCGCAACGAAAGTGAAGAGATTGAACCCCGAAATTCCCAGAGGATTGACAGGCTCCATTGTGGGATTCCTTCCAGGAATGAACTCTTCACCACCGTTATGGGGGAAGGTGGAGTCAAGGAGGCATGAGGAACGAAGTTCTGAGTGCCGGTTGGCCGAAGGCCGACAAGGGAGCTTATCCAGACACATGCAAAAGACGTTACCAATCTGGATATCTTAGAGATAAAGATTTTTGGAATGCGAGTGATACCGAGTGATTTGCTTGCGTAAAAGAATTTACCGCCTTGACGACCTTAACGAACCTTCGGCTCATTCGGCACTCATAGCCTTCGGCTACTCATGCCTCTTCGAGGTCATCCGGAAGTCGGAACTTTCAGTTGGTTCCTCCTGCCTTATCGAGCCCTGCGGGCTCAAACGGAGTAAGAACAAGTTCTTACACCTTGACGAGTCCTTCGGACTCATCCGGAAGTCGGAACTGCGTTCCTCCTGCCTTGACGGTCTGGATTGTAGAACGCGGATCCCACGGATGAACAAGCGTCAATGAAAAACCCGCAGGAGTCCGCCTTATTGGCCTCTCCGAGGTCATCTGGAGTAAAATAAGTTCTTACACCTTGACGAGTCCTTCGGACTCATCCGGAAGTCGGAACTGCGTTCCTCCTGCCTTATCGGCACTTCGTGCCAATCGGAGCTCGCAACCTTCGGTTGTTCACACCTTATCGAGCCCTGCGGGCTCAAACGGAGTA
>DAOVMN010000499.1 GCA_030630685.1 Thermoplasmata archaeon
CCACTCCCAAGCCCGATGGACGGTATGTCAACACCTTTGGTGCGGCTATGGTATGCTCGACTTCATCGCTAATTACAAATACCACCTTTACCTTACTCTTCCCATAAATTAACCAGTGAACACCATGGACAAACTGAGATTCGGAACCGCAGGCCTTCCCATCACCCATCCCCCTGTGAGGTATCCCGAGGGATTGAGGGTACTCCGGCGTCTCGGTCCTAAAAGTTCTGATGGATTGGACCACATGGAGATCGAGTACGTCTACGGGGTGCGGATGTCTCAGCAGGTAGCTGGGCAGGTGAGAAAAGTGGCAATGGAGGAGGACATTACCCTGACCGCACACGGCCCCTACTACATCAACCTTAATGCCAAAGAATCCCGGAAGGTTGAGGCCAGCATAAAACGTGTGCTTGACACCGCTCGCCGGGGAGCTACGGCAGGGGCATTCAGTGTGACCTTTCATCCCGCTTTTTACCTTAAAATGCCGCCTGAGCATGTGTACAGAACAGTTAGGAAAAGGCTTGAGGAGATCGTCGAGACCCTGGAACAGGAGAACATCGGGATTCGGATTTCCCCGGAAACCACCGGGAAGCCCAGCCAGTTCGGCTCGCTTGAGGAGCTCATTAGCCTGGCCGAGGAAACCGAAGGGGTGGGTTTGTGCATAGACTTTTCCCACCTGCACGCGAGGAGCGGGGGAAGGTTAAACACCTGCAATGAGTTCAGGGAAATCCTTGTGAAAGTGGAAGGCCGCCTTGGGAAAGAGATGCTGAAGAGCATGCACATCCATCTTTCCGGCATCGCTTATACCGCGAAAGGAGAAAAGAACCATCTCCTCCTCAGGTATTCGGACATGAACTATCCCGAGCTTTTCAGGGTGTTCCACGAGTTCGAGATCGCGGGTGCGGTCGTGTGCGAGAGCCCGAACCTCCAGGGCGATGCCCTGCTCATGAAAAGGGAATATCTGAAAGGGTTTTGAAATAACCCTGCCGGAAACTATAAAAGCGATGGTGAAAGATCTCATGGCATGCGATTAAGGATCGTTGCGATGGGGACCATCCAGGGAGTGGGCTATCGTGCGCTGGTTAAGAACATGGCCCGTAACCTTGGGATTCCCGGGTCCGTGCAGAATCTTCCCTCTGGGGAAGTAGAGATATGCTGTGAGGGTCCAGAGGACGCTCTACAGGAGTTTGTAAGAGAGATCGATGTGAGGTCCTCGAAAACCGCACCCTTCGCTGTTGATGTTAGGGAACTGAAGGTATTTCGCCTGAAGGACACCGAACCCGATCCCACACACATACTCCGCCCATTCGATATCCTCTACAACGGAGAGGAGCTGAGACCTTTTGAGAAGGAGAGCCTTGAGAGAAGTGAGATTGCCATTCTGGTCCTTTCCAACATGCATAACGACCTCAGTAGTAAAATAGGGAACGGATTCCAGAGTCTTTCCGGAGAGACGAAAGATGGCTTTGATCGGTTATCAGGAGAAATGAGAGATGGCTTTGATAAACTATCAGGAGAGACGAAAGAAGGTTTTGACAGGCTATCAGGAGAGATTAGGGGCTTCAGGGATGAAACGGGTGGGCACTTTCAGGCATTGGA
>DAOVMN010000219.1 GCA_030630685.1 Thermoplasmata archaeon
AACTCTGTTTACAAAGGCTAAATAACTCAAGAATCGTATTTCTTTGGATTCATTCCCTTGTCCATCAACTAATTTAGCCGAGATATAACCAACATTTACAGGCATCTTTTTCTCGGGGACGACACCGCCTGTCCAATGCTCTGCTAAAATCTCGACCTCCAACCCCTTCCAAATAAAGAAAGGAATTAATGAGATATGCGCACCGGTATCAACAATTGCAATGTCTGGAATTTCTCTACCCCTAAAAAGTATACTCCCTTTAATCCTTATTATGGGCTCAAAACCAGGTATCTTCTTTTCTAACTCTTCATCTCTGGTGGTTTTATCTATCCAGAGATTTATCCTATTCATGATAAAGAGCCTCCCCACTCTCGATAAATATCACTGGAATATACTTCTTACCCGTTTTCTCTTTTGCTATACTTCTTGCTATGTTACCGTCTTCACCTACACCAGCAACCTCTTTGTTTACAATGGCTACCCACTTTTCGAGATAATTTTTTTGTAACTCTGGCATATGTTTCTCGGCCCATTTTACATTTTCCCAGAATTCTTTTGGTATTTTTGTCTTTTCCATTTTTATCACCGTGGATGTGCTGTGGTAATCAGGTAATGAATTGTGTTTCTATTTAAAGATTGTGTTTAGTTGATTTTTCCTATCCTCTTTCTTTTCCGCCTGAAGACCACGAAGAGGGCAACGACTGCGATTATCGGAATTCCAACATCAGAGAACTCCGGAATCTCTGTCTGTAGATGAGAATCTCTGCCAATCGAATCACCTGCTCCGATATTAAGCCCACCTCCACTTGAGCTTTTACTCCCCTTCTTCCCTCTCCTCTTCCTTCTCTTCTGATTTTCCTTCTTCCTTCTCTTCCTCTTCCCTCTCGAATTTCTCCTCTTCTTCCTTTTTCTTTTCCTTGCCTGCGATCCAGTAATAGCCGCCGGCCAGCACTATCAGAATTAGAATTATGAGAAGAGAAATCCACACCCAGACACTGATCTTCTTCTCTTCCTCCTTGAACTCTTCCTCCAATTCATCCCCGGTTATCCCTGTGGACACCTTAACCTCTTTGTCCCCCTCCGAGGCCGTCACCGGTTTTTTATCCTTATCTCCCAGGTTCTCCCAGTCCGTAACCTCGAAGCCTTGATCCTCATCAGATGTCTTGATATCCACGGCCTCGAACTTTGTAGTTACAGTATTCTCATAGGTAATGGTAAGGTCATAGGTTTTATCCGGCTCCATCTCCCTTAATCCCAGCTCGTTCTCGGAAAAGACAAAGGTATCGGTTGTTGATAGGGAGCCGGTGGTAGTAAGCTCAAAGCTCTTCGAGGTGCAATCCTTTATCGAGGTGAAGGAAACGGTATAGCTTCCATCGGTTCGACCCGTTAGATCAAGGGTGATATCAGTGACATCCGGGGGTATGATGTAGTATTCCCTATTACCCGCAGGAAGGTAATAGACATCCTCGTTCTCTAAGATATCAACACCCTTGGAGCGCACCCAACCCCCCACACAGCCATCGGATTCTAGCATTACGATAGTTTTTTCAAGGCAAGTTGGCTCGGGAATCACGCCGGTCCTTTCACCAGTGGTTTGCTCATAATTCTCGAGTGTACGGGTACCATCATCGTTCTTGAGTTCGAGGGCCCCTTCGTAGACCTCCGCTTTAGTTTGCTCGGCTGTAACATTTAACAAGAAGAGGTGCTCCTCAAAGGGAGGCACGAACTCGACCACGGCATTATACTCCCGCCCAGGGAACTCGGAGTTTATTACAGGAACCTTTGAAAGGTTGACAGTTGGGACTCCTGTTCCACCACCGTCCGGGACCCAGACAAGGACCTCTCCGCTGATGATCCATAAGTAACCCACGTCCTGGTACCTGAGGAAGCCCACAACGGCATCTCGGAGAAGTACGTAGATGTTTCCCTCGGCCTGGCCGTCGTATATGAACTTCGAGACATCTAAAGTAATAACGGAATTCCCATGCGTGGTAACTATATCCCCGGAGAGGATGCTGCTTTCTGGATACAGCGTTCGTATGGTCCCATCCCTGAGCACGGTGGCCGAGCCGCCCTGAAGGATGGTGATGGTGCCAATGGTTACATTCTCGCTTCTTACTCCAATGCTGGCTATGGTGTCCAGGCCCCTGATTCCCGCGGCATTTGCAGAGGGCGCGGTAACCGAAAGCGTGACGATGGTCTGCGAGTGCCCTGATAAGATAAGGTAGTCCTTGCTCAGGGAGGCAGACCAGTGTTCGGGCACGTTAGTGGGTTCCAAATGCACATGGCGGTTATAGTCTCCCTCGTTTCGAACATTGATGTTGTAGACAGCGGTTTCTCCGTAGGAGACCTCCTGAACACGGTCGCTCAGGAGGTTCATCCTGAGGTCGGTAAGAGGGTCTTCCTCGAGCGGGGCGATCGCTAAGACCGCTAAGAGAAGCAGGGTGACGCCTGCGATTGATAATAGGCTGTTCCTGTTCATTCGATTACCTCATTGATTCTCCAATAATGGAGTCTTACTCACGTTACATGCTCCCATGTATTATCTGCTCCTGTTTTATTGGTTCTTGTAATCTTTACGATGTATCCTACACCTGGCTCTATGGATTCATTGTTAGCCAACTTCTTAATGTTTCCAGTTAAGGAGTCAACAGTATAGATGTAGACATATCTGGTCTTGGTAACCCATGTGTCAAGCACTATGTCAGATCTAATGTCACTAACTGTCTGTGAGTCGTCCCAAGAGGTCCATCCCACGCTGTTCCACTTGCCATTTGACCCACCAGTTAAGGAAACACTTCTATCATGTAATAGTTCATGTCCCGGATCACGACCGTATAGTGTAAAGGACACGGTTTGACCAGTGGCTACCTTGATTCTGTATGCCTTGTCGGGGAGTAATTTGAAGTTGTCGATGCCGTAGGCGTCTGTGTCAGTTAAATCGCCACCATCATCAGGAGCAGTGTATGTAGTCCATATCAATGATAAAGTGTTAGGCAGGTATCCAATGCTTTCAATCTTCCATTTCCAAACATCATCACCAGTATGGTAATACTTACCGCCCAATGCTATGAGTGATTTTGCGGTGTAGTCATAAATAGTGTCAGTTGCTGTGTAGTTGTCATCACTTGGTACCACAGCAAGTGCAAATAGACTATAACCTGCAGATAGACTGTAGTCCCACTCGTAGGTGAACATTTCCCATGGGTCGTTGGGGTCATCTTCCGGACAGAAGATTAGAGATGTGTAGGCTGTTTCCAGACTTGGTGTTCCTCCATAAGTTGCTTTGAATATCAAGACCTCTGATTTCCATGTACTAGGAGTAGCTGGATCGTAGGTCGTTGGGTCGTACTTTATACGGACAGTGACTTCTCCGGAAACAAGTGATACTGTGGGGTTATTCTCCCATGTTGTATATACCGTAAAGCTACCATCCAGATCGTGGTCTATCCAAAGTCTTGATTTATTTATATCACCATTGAGTGCATCGTCAAGTGTTATAGTCACACTACTAGTTGCATCCTTGTCAACGTAATCGGTTCCAGATTTTGTCTCTACAGCTTCTACTTTAACTTCTAGGTAATAGGTTGTGCCGAGATAACCATTTTCGAGACCGTCATATTCGTTTCCTTCGATGGTTATCTTAAGATGGTCTGCCACGACATCTGCATCTACGTAGATTTCATTGGATGGTTTGGTAGTAGAGTTTCCATCGTCGTCGTTGGCAGTTGCATCTGCTATCTTGTTCCCAGCAGCTCCGAGGTCATCATCCACTGTCCAATAGTAGCCCCAGTATCCTGCACTTGGATAACCTTTTGTCAATGCCTTAGAGGATGATTCTCCGAATGCTGATAGGTCTGCTGTAACTGATGTTATGTCTGATTGACCGCCTGTGTAAACCTTAATTGCCATCGTATCGTCAAGGTTTACTTTGCTATCGCTATTCTGATCGTCTACCAAGTATAAAGTCACGGTAATATCAGGTGCCATAGAATCTATCTCTTCCAGTAATGCACCGCTTTGCTGGGTAGATATATTTTCAGCTTTGTCTTTGACTGTTGCTGTTACTTTGAAAATACCTCCTGTATAATCAACACCGTTTGGATACATATCTTGTATGACTACAGTTGCTCCCCACATGTCAGGGTTGAGACCATAATTGCCAGTAAGTGCATAATAAGTTGCATTTACATTGATTTTTGAAAGGTCTACTGTTACAGTGTCGATTCCAGAGGTGGCATCGGCTGTTAGCACTGTAATTTCGAGGGTGTCTCCGACATTGGCCTTGCCGTTCGAATCGGCATCGATATGGAGGGTGACGCCTACCGAGTAGATGACAGGATCTACATTATCGAAGGTGAAGGTCTCCTCTGCGGTGGATTCCTCGTTGCCAGCGGCGTCGGTCGCTTTTGCATAGGCTGTGTATGATACGCCGTGTGTGTAGTCGCTTGTGGCAGGATCCGGTGAGGAATCCCAGCTATCGGATATTCCTGAGAGACCGGAGACCTTGTGCCAAGTCTCGGTTGTCCAGATTCCCGGATTGTTCCAGTCCCAGTATTTGTTGTCGGTGTTTCGTTTGATCGCAACATCCACATGATCCA
>DAOVMN010000435.1 GCA_030630685.1 Thermoplasmata archaeon
GTGCTTATCAGATAAATATGTTAATGCTCACACAAAGCTCAAGTGGAGATGCTCAGAAGGGCATGAATGGGAAAATACCCCTGGTCATATTAAAAGTGGACAATGGTGTCCTTATTGTGCAGGCAGGTACCAAACGATTGAAGATATGCGAGAAATTGCAGAATCCCGAGGCGGGGAGTGCCTGTCAAAGGAATATGTTAATTCGAAAACAAAGCTTAAGTGGAGATGTTCGGAAGGACATGAATGGGAAGCGGTACCTTCCAGCGTAAAAAGCGGAACTTGGTGCCCAGTCTGTGCACGGAGGGGTAGGAGAAAAAAGAAGTAAAGACAGAATGACCAAGAAAGCCATTCCCTCCCTCTTCCCGTCTAATCCTTCTTTGGAACCTTCTCCCAGTCCGCAAGGAATCTTTCTATGCCGATATCGGTCAGCGGGTGTTCAATCATCTGCATGAGCACCCTGTAAGGCACGGTTGCAATGTGTGCTCCAGCCAGTGCTGCCTCCACCACATGTGGCGGGTTCCGAACACTTGCCACGATAACCTCGGTATCAAAGCTGTAGTTCTCTATGATTATCACAATGTCCCGCACAAGGTCCATGCCGGTATGGCTGATGTCATCCAGCCTTCCAATGAAAGGGGAGACATAGGATGCCCCGGCCTTGGCAGCAAGGAGGGCCTGATTGGGGGAGAATATTAAGGTTACGTTGACGCGGATCCCAAGCCTGAAAAGCTGTTTCGTGGCCTTGAGTCCCTCCGCGGACATGGGGATCTTGATCACGATGTTCCTGTGCATCCTGGCAAGCCCCTTTGCCTCCTCTACCATCCCTTTTGCATCCTCGGAGATCACCTCGGCGCTTATCGGGCCGTCCACGATCTCGCAGATCTCCTTTACCACTTCCTCGAAGTCCCTTCCTTCCCTTGCGATAAGTGAGGGATTGGTCGTTACCCCGTCTATCACCCCGAGGTCATTGGCGTTCCTTATGTCATCGATATTCGCAGTGTCGAGAAATATCTTCATGTCGATTTCCCCATAATATTCATGGGTGCGAAGGTACAATGCGGTCTCATAAAGATTACGGTGCGGAGATATGGTAAGCGAATCCAAAACGATATATTTAAATTCAACAATCTCACTCCTGTGCGTATACGAGGGCAACAGATGATACCTGAAATGTTGGAGGATAAGAACCCGCACGATTTCAATATTTCCGCAGACCAAAAGAAGTGCTTGCAGGAGCTTGTAGAGAGGCTAAAGGATATCACACTAAGGATCGAGGGGCTCGATAGGCGGGAAGGGAGGGTCATCGGGGATTCCGAGCAATCCGAAGATGAGAGACGGGCTCTGGACATCTCCAGATGCGTTCTTGTTAATGAGCAAAAGGATATTGAGAATCGGATTTCGGATATATTGAATAACGGCCATTCTCTGGCTTCCGAGGAGCCCCCCGGGGTGGGGACCGATCTCGAACCACCTATGTTGGAAGAAGATGTCGGTGTGAGTGCTGAAGGAACCCTTCCGGGAATGGAAGAAAAAGCTATTTCAGGGATTATCCCCTTTTACCCGGAAGAAAAAACAGAACTAAAGGGGGGAGTGAAAAAGGCTTTATTCAAATTTCATGTTCGTTCCTTCAAGGTGTGTCATACGTGTAGCGCACGTGTGCCGGCCAATTTCAGGATCTGTGGGAGGTGCGGGACCAAATTGGAGAACTTTTGCCCATACTGCAGTGCCGATGTTCCTGAAGGGATGGCCTATTGTGGGAAGTGTGGTAGGAAGATATTTTAGGTTATTCTTCCTTTCTTTTTTCTTAGAGTTCTCTTTCTCCGGAATACAACGAAGAGGGCAACGATGGCGATTATCGGGATATAAACGTCGGAGAACTCTGGGGTGTTCTGTTGCCCGGGCGTGGGAGAACCATTACCGCCATCTTTATGCCAGTCGGCAGGCTGGTTGGTGTCAGTAGATGACGAGTCTCTGCCGATTGAATCGCCGGCTTGGATATCAAGTCCACCTGCACCTGTGTTTACAAAATCTCCATCGTCCCAGATCCCGGCAGTTACAGCGGAACAATCATCTGCATAAGGATCACCCCCCCATGCAACAAAATCTACTATCGTCGTGCTATCGTGAGTGCTGCCGGTATAAAGAGAGCATTGATCAGTATCGGTATAAATACCCGAGCTACCAGTATAAAGGTGTAGAGCACTAGATTGACTCTGTCCAAAACTCGTCTCATCTGTGCCAGTTGTGTACTGAATCACTACATAATTATGTGATGGAAAATCTGGAATGTCCGGAATTGCATATTCATTATTTCCAGTTGTCCCATCCTCGTCAGTAATTTCCCAACCA
>DAOVMN010000306.1 GCA_030630685.1 Thermoplasmata archaeon
CAATGTCTCTCCGATGTAGATGGTCCCATCGATATCCCAGACGTATTCGACAATCTCACCGTTATCCGTGGAGAGGGAGGTGAACACCACGTTATCATAAGAACCGGGCTCGGGCGGAGTGTATGTGAAGAGGGAACGGGGGGCAGTGTTAACCACGGATATGGTAAGGTTTAACCAGCTCGATCCCTGGAGGTCATCCACCAACCTCAAGGAGAGGTTGTAATATCCGAAATGGGAATACGTGTGGTTCAAATCTGCCATGAACGGACCCGAATAGTAATGCCCGTCCCCATAATCCACCCGGATGCTCGCAAGATTCCCATCCGGGTCAAAGCTCCCTGTCAGGTTGAGGATGATTGGGGTGAGGGAGAGGAACCGCACCTCTGAGATGGCCTGTGAGGGATAGTGATGCCCTTGATACTCGACTACAATTACCACCTCTGGCGGCCTGTTCTTCACAATAAGGACCCTGGAGAGGGAGGTCGAGGCATTAACGTCATCCGTCAGTTGCAGGGTTACCATGTAGTTTCCTGGTTTGGTATATGCGTGCCTCACCATAGCTTTGCTGGAGTTCGACCCGTCCCCGAAATCCCAGAGATAGGCGAGAGGTGTTGTATCGTTATCATACGACATCCGGGCATCGAAGATGAGGTTTTCAAGGGTGAGGATATTTTCTGGCAGATGGAACACAGGAACCGGAGGAGTGTTCTCAATAAAAACCAAGATGTTTGCCTTATGCTCGGTCCCATCGTTATCCCGGACAAGCAGGGTTACTGTGAAGTTCCCTCTGTTAGCAAAGGTATGAGTCACAGAGATTCCCACCTTCTTGATGCCATCAATGTCCCAGGAATAGTAGGTGATGTTGCCATCTAAGTCATAACTGGCCGAGGCATTGAACCCCACTTCTATCCCGACCCGCGTGGTTATATTCTCTCCTAATATCGCCTTGGGGAGGGCGTTCACCCTGAACCGGAACTCGTATTCATTGTTTGATTCATTGGATTCCATAATCTTTTTTTCAGGGTCTGCAATTACACATAGGGCATAAAGCCCTGCCGGGAGGGTTAGGTTGAATGTCCCGAAGGCATTCTCCAGACCACCTGCATTTAGGACAATAGAGGCAAGGCATTCTCCCTCCGAGTAGAGTGAAAGGTTCACGTCCTCAGCCATGGATTCTCCGGAGTTAAAAAGGGTGATGGTGAGCTGGAAGGATGTGTTCTCAGAGGGGATTTCCGGGGAAAGAGAAAAGGCCTTTGGTACCAAATCCGGCGGTGAGAATACATTAAGGGTATCGGTCCGATGATTATTGTCCTTCCTCTGCTCGAAACCGGAGTGATTCAGGATAAGTTCAATAGTGTATGTATCCGCCTCAGGAGCCGACCAGTTGAAGAAGAGGGCCATATATTCTCCTGCAAAAAGCGGCTCTCCTTCAAGGGCGTAATCCCAGGATTGGGTAGCATTGGAGATTGTTATTGTGAGGTTCCAATCCCCGCTCTGGGAGCCCCCTATATTTGTTACCGTAAATTCAAAGCTATGGTTAAAGGAGTTCTTCTGATCCAGCATGATAACGGGCTCCTGAATAACCAGGTCAGGAAGTAAGGCATAGGGTGCAAGTTTAGGATCCCCAACCACCACATCCATCCAGGAGAGCTTGATGGAGGCGGCGTAATAGCTCTCCGCCAGATTATAACCTGAGGTATACCTCTCAAAGAGGATGTCGGGATGCGCGATTGCATCGAGATATGGTTCATAGCAGTATCCCTTCACACCCGTAACCCCGGAACGGATCATGTCGGCAATGAGGCTCTGGCCGTAGTTCGTTGGGTAACTAAAGGACCTGGCGGAGGTGGAAACAATGGTCTCGGCAATTGCACCGTCCAGATAGGAGTTGTTCGGCACGATCTCCACAAGCTGGATATCATCCAGATACACCGTTCCATTCGCATCGGAAAACACCGCTCCAAACCACACATACCCTATATTCTTATCCGGCTCAAAAATGCACTGGGATAGGGGGACCCAATCGCTTGTTGTTCCTTTCCTGGATGAACCATTAACAACCTTGATGAGCTTTCCTTCGTGATCGTAATACCTTAGCTGAAGATGGACCCCTCGGCCTCCGCTGATACCCGAAAGGTTGGCATATCCTCTCAGATAATAACGCTTACCTGCCTCGGGCGTGAAATTCTGGAGAAGGGCGGATTCCCCTTCAGTATTATTCCGTATGATCCTGACCGACCAGTCACCAGTGCGATTGTCCTCATTCGTGCGGTTCATCATCCCGCTCCCGGGCTCGAAGACCCAGTTGTCTGGCACGTCATCTGCATTGGAGTCCGATTCCATGCCGGTATTCTTCCCGTGAGGAAGGAAGTAGTGATGGTCATTGCTCCCCCAGGAGGCGTACATGGATACATTCTCCTGATAGCGAAGGAAGGTATCGTTCTTGTTAAGATGGACCGGATAACCTCGTGCTTCAAGGATCTGTGCCGCATTCCTGAGCCAGTCGTTCCCGATCTGATAGGAGCCACCATCCCAACCAGGGTCCACATCCAGGATTGCCCTTCCCTGGGTAAGGTTGTAGGTACCCTGCAACGTGAACGCCCTGACGCCCCGGTCGATGAGAGCTTTTACTTCATCGGTTGTGTAGCCCGTTAACCTATTGACCAGATAGATGTCGAAATTCCCTCTGGAAAAGGAAGCATCCTCCTCGTGATAGGGATTGAAAAGATAGCCTCCACCACCGATATTTGAGGAATAGGGTCCAAGGATGAGTGTAAGCTCGCTGTCAAAGGATGCCTTTCCATCACCCGAGACCCGTAGGGGGACCCCTTTGGTTGTGATAATATAGTTGATCCGGTCTGTAAGACTATTATTTTCAAGGAAATCCTCGATCTGCCGGCGCGTCTGATTGAACTCCTCTCTTGTGATGGTCTCCTTTGCAGGGGCATCCACGTAGCACACATAAGGGTCATGATATTGTAGGAAGTGATCCCCTATCTCTTTGGAGACAGCGGAGTTGTTGTTTATGATCAGGAGAACATCGGAATAGTCCGGTCCGGCCCAGAGTGTGGCATTGAAAAGATAATGCTCGGTGGAGCTATCCGCGAAGATAAACAATGGGTTCTCCCCAAGACTGGGGGTGAGGTCGATGGTCGCGTTGGTATCCTCTCCTGCGCTTACAGTGAGGTTGAACTCCTGGAAAAGGAGGCCTCCATAATCCGGGCGGCCAGCATAAACCTCCACATGTATATCCTCCTCGTTATCAGACGAAAAGGTCAGATTCAGCTCTGCGGGGTGACTTTCAAACAGCTCCGGGGAGCCCACAGACAGGGAGAGGGCACCCGCTTTAGATGAACGGAAGATCAGGAGTGTAAGAACCTGACTTTCAGCGTTGTATAGGCTACAATCCATCAAAAACCCTATCCCCAAAACCCAACTTTTCAATAATCTCCCTTTGCTCCTTAGTA
>DAOVMN010000365.1 GCA_030630685.1 Thermoplasmata archaeon
GCTCGCCATTGAGAGAAAATGGAGATGCACTCACCAAACAACCAACTCACGGCGAGCCCAAAACGCAGAATACGAAACCGATATAAAAAGATTCGGATAGATTGGATTTATGTCCTCTCCTAACTGCATCTCAGGGCTCTCTCCCGGCCCATTCCCTAATGGAAGCTACAATGTACTCCAATTCTTTCCTGGAAAGGTGCGGATGAACCGGCAGGGAAAGGACCTCTTTTGTGGCCTGCTCCGCAATCTGCTTTTTCCCGGTGAAATATGGCTTGATGGCGGGATAGTTATAAAGAGGGTCGGGGTAGTACACACCGGTAGATACGCCCTTCTTGGAAAGGAAATCACGCAGTTGATCCCGCTTCTCAGCTCGGATGGTATACTGATGGAACACGTGGTTCCTGTTGGGGGCAGTGATCGGGGTTTTTAGTCCTTCCAATCCCTCGAGGTGCCCGGTAAGGTAGGCGGCATTCTCCTGCCGTGTTCTGTTGAAACCCGGAAGCTTCCTCAACTGTACCACCCCGATAGCCGCATGGATGTTGGTCATCCGGAAGTTGTACCCCACCATGGTGTGCTCATACCTTGAGGTCTGGCCATGGTTTCGAAGAAGGCGGGCTGCCTCTGCCAAATCATCTGAGCTTGTGGTGATCATCCCACCCTCCCCCGTGGTCATGTTCTTGGTTGGGTAGAAGCTGAATGCCCCAATGTTCCCTATACCGCCAACCTTCTTTCCCCTGTATTCCGCACCGTGTGCCTGGCAGGCATCCTCGATTATGAGGAGATCGTGTTCCTCTGCGATATCTCCAAGTTGGTCCATGTCCGCGCTCTGCCCATAGAGGTGAACCGGCATGATGGCCTTTGTCTTTGGGGTGATGGCCTGGCGTATCGATTCCGGATCGATGTTCCAGGTTTCTGGCAGAATATCAGCGAACACCGGTCTTGCCCCTGTAAAGATTATCGAGGTGGCGGTGGCCATAAAGGAGAATGGGGTTGTGATGACCTCGTCCCCCGGACCGATCCCCAGGGAAAGGAGGGCGATATGAAGTGCAGTTGTTCCATTCGAGGTGGCGATGGCGTGTTTCGTGCCAATGAATTTTGCAAACCCTTCCTCGAACTCCGCCACAGTGGAGCCCTGGGCAAGGGCACCCGATTCCATCACCTTCCACACGGCCTGCTTTTCCTCATCCCCGAGCATGGGTTTGGCAATCGGGATGTTCATTTTACCTCCCCTCCAACCTGTGCTCCTTCGGGACCTCTCCAATGACCCTGGCCGGATTCCCCACCACAATAACATAGGCGGGGACATCCTTTGTCACAACTGTCCCTGCTCCCACCACAGCTTCCTCCCCGATTGTTATGCCTGGGAGGATCACGGAATTGGCCCCTATTCTTGCTCCCCTCTTGAGAGTGACGGGTTCGTGCCAATGGGTTGTGCGGCCCATGTGGCGATCGTTGGTGAGCACCGCTCTCGGTCCGAGGAAGACATCATCCTCGATTATGGTGCCTGTGGGGATGTAGACGCCTGTCTGGATGTTCACACGGTCTCCGATCCTGCAGCGGTCATCTATGGTCACCCCTGTACCCACAAGGGTCTCTTCCCCGATAATGGTGTTCTCCCGGATCAGGTAGTGGTGTCCTGTGCGTACCCCATCGCCCAGACGCACTCTGGAATAGATAATCCCGTAGTCCCTCAGGATGCAGTTGTTACCTATGATCGCACCCTCCACCTCGTCCTCTCTTCCGGAAAGAAGAAGACCCTTTTCATCCTTTCCCGGGTGCCCGATGATGACGCTCCCGGCAATGTAACAGCCCTTCCCGATCCTTGATTTCCCCAGAATCTTAGCCATGGCATTCTCCCATCCAGGATAATTTAACCTTGATCTATCCCTATTCTTTTTTCTTGAATTTTCCGAGCTCGTGAAGCATCAGGGCCCTGTATTCGCTCAGGTGCCTCTGTTCTTTGTGCACCCAGCGCGTGAACTTCGGGTTAGTGTTCTCCTCGTACATGTAGGTAAGGATGGCCAATGCAGCGAACATCACGGTAAGCCCGATGAGCACATACAGGGGCCAGCGGGGCCAGGGCTTCTTCACCCCGAATGTCGTATCAGGGATGATCCCGTCCACACCCAATTTCGTGATGTTGATGTTCCCTGGATCGCCTTCGGTTGTATTGGTGGTGGCATCCTCCCACTGCTCCTTCGAGAAATGTCCCCTGGATTTCATGAGATAGTTAGAGCCATTGTAGATGAAGGTGAGGGTGAATCGCACGAAATAGGTGCCCTGCTCGGTATTCCCCCATGAACGTATGTAGAGCTCGGTATCAGTTTTTTTCTCATCAGGATCGACCCTGTTCCAGATCTTGTAGGTAATGTGAGAATCAGAGTTCACAAACTTGGGCGGCTTATCTACCCTCGATAGGTTCTTGCTCTCGTGAATGTTGGCATAAAGATAGATCTCCACTGTGACATTAACCTGAGTGATCTCCTTATCGTACCGGTTGGTGAAAGAGAAGTTCAGCCTGCCCGTATCCCCGGGGACCATCTGCGGGGTGGTGAAGTTGGAAAAGTTTGGAATACTGCCCGGGTGGGAGATGTATTTCAGGTCGTCCTCCCTTGTCCCGCTGGCCGCAGGGATGAGCAGCAGGAGTATGAGAAATATGCTCAGGGATTTGATAAAATCCATGAAGCGGGAAATGCAGTTTTATTATTTAAAAACAATGCTGGTTTTCTCGCAACAACCAGGGACAACGTTCCAGGTTAGCGAAACAAAAATGTAGGCATGAGGAAGCGAAGCTTCAGAGCACCGGTTGAATCCGAAGGATTCGACAAGGCATGAGCAACCACGGCCTGGAAATCACGAATGGCACGGGAATCACGAATAACACGAATGAACAAATTACACGAATATCAAGAGGCAAACTCAA
>DAOVMN010000463.1 GCA_030630685.1 Thermoplasmata archaeon
GATACAAGGAACCTGAAGATGATGTATCAATCCCTGAAAGGCATGAGGAATGCCGGAACCCATGGGATACTGGTGGCCTCGAATGTTTCGTGCAGACAATTCAACCTCTGGGGCGGGGCCAAGATCACTACTACCGGTCAGAGGATACTCTACGATGCCATGAGAGAGCTTGAGAGCAGGAACATGAGGGTTGTGTACGGGGATACGGATGGGATCTATGTCGGATGTGCCAGGAATTCCCTGGGGATCCCCGAAGTGTGCAGGGCCTTTGGCGTAGAGATAGGAAAAGCGGATCAGATCTCAAGTCCGGATGATGTGCTCGAGGTGATCGAACTCCTGAACGAAAGATGGAGGAAGAAGCTGGACTACCCTGCCTTCGAACTGGAGCCCGAATATTCGGATGTCATGCTCTTCGTGAAGCACAAGAACTATCTCATCTGGAATGCCAGGAACGGTAAGCTCAGGATGACAACAAAAGGTAACAACTTCAAGGGCTCGGACAAGGCTCCCATCGCCAGAAAGACACTCGAGGAAATCATGTTCCGCGTTCTCCGGGATCATCAGCAATGGAAGGATGAGAACAAGGTAAGGGAGAGCGTCAAAAGGTCCATAAAGAAGCACACCCTGGATATCGTAGAAGGACTTGATCTTTCAAAGGTAAAACTGGAAGATCTGACGATTATCCAGAACGTTCGACCACCAAGCTATTACAAAGAGAGAGGGGGATCGGGAAGTGTTCATGCCAATAGAGCCAAGGCACTGGGTAAACTCCTCCATCGAGAGATAACCGCCTCAGGGAAGTTCAGGTTCGTGGTCACGAAGATGCCTCTCCCCGGGATAGATAAGCCCTCCAAGACCGGCGTGAAACCCATTGATTATATGTACCCACTCGAAGCCCTGAGAGATCAGAGCAATATCGATCTCGACTGGTACAAGGAGATGATCCGCAAATATGTAAAAGGAGCCTTTGGACTTGCCGACCTGGAGAGAACGTATCAAAGAGGGCTTCATGAGTTCATGTGATGAAATAGAGAGAATATATAGGGAAAGGCGACCACAATATTTATTATGCAATTTAAAACGGTAAAACCATACCTCCGGAGAGGTGACAGAGCGGCTATGTGAACGACTGCAGATCGTTTCTACGGGAGTTCGAATCTCCCCCTCTCCACTTTTTAGTGCCATTGAACGAAAAAGGAGAGGTATCCAAATGTTCTTGTAGAGGTTTCGGGAGGCACCACACCTGAGAACATCATGGACTATGCTGCTTATGCGGATGTTATCTCACCTGGCTATCTTACACACTCCCACTCATCTGTGGATTTCTTACTGGAATTTGGGCAGCAGTTCAGGGAAGTTGGTTTCAAAAATCAGTCCTTGATCTCGTAGGGATTTCCATCGTCGTCATAAACGAAAACGAGGTTCGGTTTTCCTTCCCTTTCTTTCTCAAAAATATGGAAACCAAGTTCGAGTGCTCTGGAGATAAAGTCTTCCATATCCTCTACTCTGATGCAAAGATGGTTGACAGAAGGGACACTTTGTCCGATGTCAAAGAATATCTCGACATCCTGCCCCCCTATTGAATATATCCTTACACTTGCCTCCTTTTCCATGAGAAAGACATCTCTCATCAATTCCACTGGAACTGTGTACTCGCGATCTGGCTTAAGGTTCAGGAGCTGACCGAAGAATCTGTCCACGTTTTCCTTTGTGGAGAGCTGGATGCCGGTGTGAAGTAGTTTCATTGTTATCATTCCTCTGACGTATATTTTTGCAACAGACTTTTGAGTTTTTCTATAACGCCATGAATCTTCCAATGGTCCCGCACCAGTGCCGGCTGGACCGTCGAGGATGTGAACAGGCGGTTTAGAACTTGACATTATGGGTTTTATAGGCTACAAATTCTTTCGTTCTTGAAAAAGTCCAGAATAGAAGGC
>DAOVMN010000190.1 GCA_030630685.1 Thermoplasmata archaeon
GACATCCAATTCCCCAATATATGGGTGGATCACAATCTTATCTATATATTGCGGTTTTCAAAACGCAAAAGTCCAGTTAGGTGAATATATCTCCAGGAAGAATGTAAAATATACCTCCTCGAGATAATGTGTGTAATTGAGCAGGGTTTCCTTCCCCACCTTTCTCCCCCTCGATTTCAGAATATTGTATGTTTTGTTTGTGGAATGGTATGTTTGGTCCACTATGAACTTTACATATTCATGCATCAGAGGGGTGTTTGATATCCCGTATCGTTCACAGATATCCAGGGTGATGATGGTACGAAAATAATCCTGTATTATGATTTTCTTTCTTCTCTTCGAGTTCTCCAAGACAACCTCGGGGAATCCCCCGAAATCCAGGTAATTGTTCAGAAGATTCTTCAAATTAGCTCTCTTGATACTGGTAAGTCTTTCCGGTTCCTCGAGTTCCATTCCCTTGAATGAGGCAAACTCCCGGAAAGAAAGTGGGAATACCTCGTATGCCAGTGTCCTTCCCCTCAATGAACCGGGTATCTCGGTCGAGGATAGTTTTGAGGACGAAGAGGTAAGATATATGGAGATATTCTTGTATCTATCATAGACACGTCTCACCCATCTATCCCATTTGGGTATGTGATGTATCTCATCCAAGAATAGATGATAATCCCTTTCCCCATATAGCTCCACAAGAGTTGGCAGGAGCTCTGTAAGTACACCCGTTTCCCACTTCATCCGTTCGTCTTCATAGTTTATGTAGATGATATCCTTCTTTTCTACATTGTTCATCCGATGCAATTCATCTATCATCTGGAACATCAGGTAAGTCTTTCCAGCTCTACGGCATCCTGTGAACAGCAATATCTTCCTGATATCTCCATCAACTATTGTACTGTTTATCTTTCTGGGTCTATAATCCGGTATCCAAAGATCCTGCCATTCGATGATCAAATCACGCATATACCCCACAACCGGATAACGGTATTTATAGGTTCGGTCCGAATCCAGACCGATTTCTGCATGAGGACGGTCCAATAATAGACCGATAATGGCCACAAGGCGGTCCGATATCAGACCGTTATAACATAGATCTTTCTACAATAGCAGGTTCCGTGCTCCCCTTTTTCAATAGTTGAATAGAGAATAAGCTGGAGTTTATGACAAAATTGAAATCTCATACTTCATGCGCTATAAAAAATCAGTAGAGGTGGGACCGCCGCGATTTGAACGAGAGTCTACGCCGCCCCAAGAGGGATACGGAGGAAGGTATCACGGACCTGGCGGGTAATGTTTGGCAATGGTGTGTTGATTTGTTTGGTGAGGATGAAGGCTCCATCCTGGTCTTTCGCGGCGGAGGCTGGGACAGCAGCACCGGGTTCTGTGCGTGGAATTGTCCGGGGAGATCGATGGTGCTGCCGTCTGTGATCGTCAATATTGAAGATATTGAGCATGAGATCTTTCGAATAATGTTCAATGAACACCAGAAGGAGTGTGCTGTAATCCTGGTGGCGGGGGGAAGGGGGAGCGGGGGAATCGGGGGGAAGAGGAGGATGCTCCCGGATGGAAGAATGAAGGACAGCGGAGATTCTCCTATCCGAGCATCCAATCCCATCACAATGGAAATCCGTGAATATCCGCAACATCCGCCTTGTCGACCAAAGGTCAACCGGAGCGACAACAAGTTATCACTCGTCATCCGTGTGCTGAATTGCGGCCATCAACCATTTCCTTCAGCATATCTCTCCTCCAGCAACCATTTCCATAAGGGCAGACACGTTATTCTCTTGCCATCGACCACCAGTTCATCTTCATAGTCCCAGGTGATCACAAGCAGTTCTCTGCACCTGAGTTCAACGGAAGCCTTCAGCAGTGATCCGATCTCCCTTCGGTTCATCTCATCCCTTCCGGAAGAATAGGTTACCTGGATAAGCTGCCTGACCCCGGGCCCGTCTTTCAGGACGAAGTCAACCTCCCTGTCACGATTATCCTTCCAGTAGTAGATCTCAGATCCGGGATGCCAGTATGATATTCTCCTCCTGAGCTCAACAGCGACAAGGTTTTCCATGAGGTTCCCGCGGTTCTCCGAGAACCTGAAGGCAACGGTATTTATGATCCCCGTATCCACGCAATATATCTTCCTTGGAGCTATGGCCTGGTTTTTCAGTTTGAACGAGAATCTTTTTAGGGTGAAGGTCAGGTACGATGACGAGAGATGATCGATGTAGTTCTTCACGGTATGGACGTCTTTTATGGCGAACATATTCTTCAATCGTGAATATGATATCTCGTTCGAGGAATTCGAGATCAGGTATTTTGCAAGTTCGCTGAAGGTCTTTCTGTTCCTAATTCCATACCTTAGAAGGATATCTTTCCGGATGATATCCTCATATATCCCGAGGAGAATGGATTTTCCGAACCTGTGTACCTCGGGGAATCCTCCGAGTGCCATGTAGTCTTCGAGTTCCCTTTTTACCATCGATATTTTCTTTGTCGAATAGAGATCGAGATACGCGCTGGTTGCCCCCACTCCCGTTCCTGTTCCCATTCCTGCCCCCGTCCCCATTTTTCCATCTATTCCTGTTTCTGTCCCCGTTCCAGTTTTCATACCCGCTCCCATACCTGTCCCCGTACCAGTTCCCATACCCGCTCCCATACCCGCTCCCATACCTGTCCCCGTACCAGTTCCCATACCTGTCCCCATACCCGCTCCCATACCTGTCCCCGTTCCTGTTTTCATACCCGCTCCCGTACCAGTTCCCGTACCAGTTCCCATATCCCTCATTGCCAGGAACTCGGGAAAGGAGAAGGGGTACAGCGTGAAATCTATATGCCTGCCCGTCAGATGGGTGGCCAGCTCCCCGGACAGGAGCCTGGCATTGCTCCCTGTCAGTATTACCTTCTTTGTTCTTCTCAGGCGGTTTGCAAAAAGTTCCCAGCCGGGCACATTCTGGATCTCATCCAGGAAGATGTATTCCAGGTCCGTTCCATACATTTCATAGAATGCTTCGAGGACCATGTTGAGATCCTTTGTTTCCAGACCGGCAAGTCTTTCATCGTCGAAGTTCAGATGCCCGTATTTCCTATCCCTGAGAAGCAGGGCGGATAATATGGATTTTCCCGATCTCCTGATGCCCAGGATAGCAACAATGTTCGGATGCGTCATAAAACCCGCCAGTTTCTCGTTCGGGGTGTGCCTGTCGATTATCCCTTCCCTTTCCAGGATCTCATCGAGTTCTTCTTTCTGGTCAGTGATAATTCTTTTCAGTTCTTCGACATTCATGTGAATGGCAACCACCAACATCATTAAAAAGCTTGTTGTTGGTGTCCACAAACCTTGCAGATGGTGTGGGCGGATGATCTGCTTTTTATTTCGATCTCAATACAGGTGTTCGTGAAGGGAGAACAGGGGCATCCACCATGCTTTCACAATTTTTCATCTCCCCTACTCGTTCACCCGCTCGAGGGTACAAAGAAAGTGCCCGAGCACCGGAGAAGAATGATCCGGGATCTCCGTGGAAACTGTAAAAGAAGGTGAGGAAGGAAACCAGAGGTAGAACAATAAACACCGTAGTAACCAAACTCATTCGTCCTTCCAGACAGGCTGGCGCTTCTCCATGAACGCGGCCAATCCCTCATTTGCGTCCTTGGTCTTCATTAGCTCGTTCAGGTAAATATCCTCGATCTCCCTGATCGCTTCGGGATAGTTTTTTGTAGCACCCTCAAGGAACGCTTTTTTTGTCAACTGGAGCACGACCGCACTGTTGCTCGCCAGTTTCTCGGTGATGAACCTCTCTGCCTCCTCCTCGAAATTCTCAACCGGTAGAACATGGTTGACGAGTCCTAATTCTTTAGCCTCGTTTGCCCTTATGGTTTCCCCTGTCAGCAAAAGCTCGAGCGCCTTCTTGCTTCCGATAAGCCTCGGGAAGATGGCTGCCGCCACAGGCGGGAGTACACCTACCTTGATCTCAGGCTGTCCGAACTTGGCCCTCTCGGAGGCTATGACCATGTCGCAGAAAAGGGCCACCTCGCATCCCCCGCCCAATGCCGCACCCTTGACCAGGGCCACAGTCGGGGCCTTAATCTTCAGAAGGTTGGTAAATATCTCGTGAAAGACCCGGATCATTTCTCCCACCTTTTCCGCAGTATGATCGGACACATCGACCCCTGCGGAGAATGCTTTTCCTTCCGCATCTATTATCAGAGCTTTCAAGGTTCTCTCCTGGAAATCCCTTAATGCATGGTTTATCTCCTTCATCATCGCGATGTCGAGGATATTTACAGGCGGCCTGTTGAATGTGATCCTTCCGATTCCATCCTTTTCCCGCACTACGATGCTTTTGTATTCCATAACATCACCCCCGTCATTAAACAATCTCGATAGTCGCCCTGCCCAGGATATTGCCCGCCTCGAGGGCATGTATGGCCTCTTCGAATCTGTCCAGTGCATATTCCTTGTTGGTTACCAGCAAATCCAGATCGACAGTATTGGTTTCTACCGCTTCCACGACCTCTCGCATCTCGTTCATGGGGCAGGCCCAGGTACCGTTAATGGTCAGGTACTTGTCCATGATCTTCTGGTTCAGGAAATTGGAGACAGGTTTAGGCGGCCAACCCACCTGGATGATGGTTCTATTCTTGCTGATAGCCTCGACCGCAACAGGGAACGTATCGGGAACCCCGGAGCAATCTACCGCCAGGTCTACCTGGAACCTGTCCTCTGATAGGTGTGACGAAATGTGTTTGGCTAAAGCCGAGATCGCCTTTGCCCTGTCCCTTCCTCTGAGCTCGTTGATTGCAATGTTGCCCTCCTCGAAATATGTCCTGGAATTTACCGTGTGTGTGGCACCGAGTTTTTTCGCCCACTCGAGCTTTTCATCAAAGATATCCACCACGACGACGTTCTTGGCCTGGAAATACCGTGCTGCGAGATTGATCGTCGGACCTCCCACACCTCCGGCACCGAACACGATCACATTCTTACCATGCAGCCAATGTGTTTTTCGGTCTGTCAGCTCTTTTGTGGAAGCACTCAGGAATATGTGTGGAGGAACCGACCTGCTCTTCAATGCATGAAAGGGTGTCGATACCGCATCCGGAATGATGCATGCCTCGTCCAATGGCACTTTTTTGTCGATCTTGAATGTATATCTCGCCGGTACCACTATTCGCTCTGCATTACCTCCGTGTACGCCGTGACCGATAAAGACCGATTTTTTGCATCTGTTCGTAAGACCCTCCTTGCAAGCGCTGCAGCTCTC
>DAOVMN010000149.1 GCA_030630685.1 Thermoplasmata archaeon
AGACCCTGGAGCAATATGGAAAACCAAGCTGCTTGCTTCTGGAGCCAACACACTGTATCCAGCCTATTGATTTGGGTTTCTCACCATCCGATGGACGGCGGGCCTTTCCCTCGGTTGGACCAAAAGAGGAAAGCAGGCGCTCGAACTGCATGGCAGTGATAACATTGGGATACCTGCCGTAGCCGTATTCCTTTCTCATCTCTAACGGCTCGAAGAGCTCGAACCCTGTGGCGACTATCACGCTCCCCACTCTCACCTCGATGTCCTCTGACTTCTGCAGGAAGGATATGGCTCCGGGTTCGCACACGCGCTCGCACGATCCGCAGCCAACGCAATTCTCGTAATCAATGGTGTAGACAATAGGTACCGCCTGCGGGAACTCGATGTAGATAGCCTTTCGCCTGGATAATCTCTCATCGAATAGATTGATAACCTCCACAGGGCAGACATCCTCACAATCGCTGCACCCTGTGCATTTATCCGGGTCCACATACTTGCTCTTTCTGTAAATATGGGCTGTGAAGTCCCCGGGCTCTCCATCCAGTTTTACAACCTCGGCATAGGTCATGAGCTCTATGTTGGGATGTCGCGATACCTCCACCATCTTTGGAGCCGATGTGCAGATCGAGCAGTCGTTTGTGGGAAAGGTCTTGTCCAGTTTGACCATATTGCCGCCGATCGTGGAGGACTTCTCGATGAGTATGACCCTGTACCCTTTATCCGCAACGTCGAGGGCTGCCTGCATACCCGCTATACCTGCACCAACAACAAGGACATCTCCTTCCATTCCCTGTTTCTTCTTTCTGAAGGCCATCTCCGCCACTATCTGGGCGGTGCTCTCCAAGTAAGGTCCCTCCTCCCTCTGGATAACCGCTTCGGGGGCATCAAGGAAGTAGTCGTCCTCTAAGGGCACATCCTCGTAGTAATGGTCCAGTATATCACTCTGGTCTTGCATTTTTACCAGCCTCAAGGCCTCTCTCGAAGGCTTTGACGTTCAGTTCTGTAAATCGCTTTGGCACACTGTCTATGACTGCCTTTTTCACAGCATCGGCGGAAAGAAGGTCATAGATGCCGGTTATCGCACCCACCATGGCTATGTTTGTCACTATTCTATTTCCCAGCTCCTCGGCGATATTCTGAGCGCGAATCTTGTAAAGCCTCCTCCCGATATCATGCTTCGGCACCAGATCTGGCTCGATTATCACAACAGTGTCGTCTCTTATATCCTTCCGATAGGTATCGAAGGCCTCCTGGGCCATGGCAACGAAAAGATCGACGCCCGTGGGTCTCGGGTAACCGATCTTCTCGTCGGATATTATGACCTCCGATCTTGCCGCACCACCCCGTGCTTCCGGTCCGTACGATTGACTCTGGACCGCATTGTAGTCGGAGAAGACGCAGGCGGCCTTGCCTATTATGAACCCCGCCAGGATCACCCCCTGACCGCCGAAGCCGCATATCCTTATTTCCCTCTTCACTTCGATCCCCCCTTGAATTTTGCGTCATCCTTTTCTATCAGCCTTTGAACGAGTTTATCGTACTCCTCGAAGAACCCGGCCTTCTTGACGTTCTGGAAGACACCGATCTGGAACATCCCCTTTACGTTTTTCCTCTCCTCCTCTGTTCCGTAGTCCATTATCCTCTCGTATTCCTCTATGAGGATGGTGTTGTCCTCATACCATTTCCAGAGAGATTCTATCTTACCCAGCTTGTTGCGTCTGCCGTAAGCGGTCGGGCAGGGGGACATGAGTTCTATCAATGCAAAGCCTCTATTTTGTATCCCTTCCTTTATCGATTTGATGGGTTGGTATGGGTAAGAGATCGGCCAGCGAGCCACATAGGCCGCACCCAGTGCCTTGGCAAGCTCGCAGATGTTGAAGGCCTCCTCTATATTGCCATAGGGGGAAGTGGTGGCAATGCTCCCTTTGGGTGCGGTGGGTGCCAACTGTCCCCCCGTCATGCCGTAGATGAAGTTGTTCAATAGAAGCACGGTCATGTCGATGTTCCTCCTTGCGGCGTGTATGAAATGGTTTCCGCCTATACCGGCACAGTCCCCGTCCCCGGTGAATACGATGACATGCAGTTCCGGATTGGCTGCTTTTATGCCGGTTGCAAATGCAAGGGCCCTGCCGTGTGTGGTATGTAATCCATCGGCATTTATATAGCCGGGAATCCTCGAAGAGCAGCCTATACCCGAGGCAAATGCTACCTTATCCATATCCAATCCAAGCTCCTCGATGGCCCAGAAGGTGTAATCGATTGCATTGCCGTGTCCGCAGCCGTTGCAGAATATCGTTGGAAGCATGCCATCCCGAAGGTATTTCTTGCGAAGTTGTTCTGCATCGATCATCTCGGTCATTTTTTCTCCTCCAGATATCTGTAGAGTTCGTGAGGAAGGTGCATCTCACCCCCTACCTTGGATGCACGTATCACATCACAGCCTGCATCAGAGTATTCCCTGATGGGGTGGACGATCTGGCCAAGGTTCATCTCGGGAACGATGATGGTATTGACCTTTTTAGACAGCTCATTGACAGCCCGTCTCGGGAAGGGCCAGACTAACTTCAGACGCAGCATCCCGGCCCTGATGCCATTCTTCCGAGCCATAGCAACAGCGCTCTCGGCCGGCCTGGCAGAGGCCCCATAAGTTACGAATGCTATCTCGGCATCATCCATCTCTATTTCCTCGATACTGGTCAGCCTTTCCCGGTCGTCCGATATCTTTGTCACGATCCTCGTGATCAATTCTTCATGGTCCTTCTGTTTGTCCGTGGCAGGGAAGCCCTTTTTATTATGTGTGAGGCCTGTCACATAGGTACGATAGCCCGTACCGAATGTCGGAAAGTCAGGTACCTTACTGTCACGCGTCTGGGAATTGGTAAAGGGTATGAACTTCTCCTTCTCGATGGTAGCAGGCACCCTCTCGACCAGGGTCATCTCCTCCTCGTCCGGGATCACCACCTTCTCCCTGAGATGTCCGATCTCCCCGTCTGCCATTACGCATGCCGGATGCCGGTACTTTTCGGATAAGTTGAAGGCCTCGATGGTCATGTCGATGCATTCCTGGACAGTGCTCGGTGCCAGGGCCAGGGCTTCCATATCACCATGGGAACCCCAACGGACCTGCATCATATCTCCCTGCGCTCCGAGCGTGGGTTGGCCTGTTGAAGGACCTGTGCGCTGTACATTTGCAATAACGCACGGCGTCTCGGTCATGATCGCATACCCGTAATTCTCCATCATCAGGGAGAAACCGGGGCCCGAGGTGGCGGTCATTGCCTTGGCACCACTCCATGCCGCTCCGATGACCGCGGCGATGCTCCCGATCTCGTCCTCCATCTGGATGAATGTCCCTTTCACTCTCGGGAGAAGACGCGCCATTCCCTCGGCCACCTCGGAGGCCGGTGTGATGGGATAGCCTCCAAAGAATGAGCATCCGGCAAGTATGCCGCCGTAGGTGAGGGCCAGGTCCCCCTGGATGAACTGTACTTTGTCTCCTAAAACTCTTCGGATCCGCTCGGGATCCCGTTCATACTTCATTCACAATACCTCCGATTATGAGCTTGCTCTTGGGTTCCTTTGGTCCCTTTTTCTCGTCCGGTATGACCGTGATGGCAAAATCAGGACAGATGAGTTCACATAACCTGCAATAGTTGCATTCGTTTTCCTCTTTGAGCCTGGGTGGATATACACCCCGTTTGTTCAGCTCATCAGATATTTCTAAGGCGTTCACTGGGCATCGCTTGATGCAGAGTTCACAGCCTTTACACCAGTCAACCAGGATCTCTATCATTCGTTTCCTCCACATTATCGCTCTATAGTATATCCAACGCCCTTGCTATGGCCTTCTTCCCACGGTACTCGGGCAGGATTATGGGTGCCTTTGTTGTTGGGTCGATACCGGCGTCTTTCAGGGCCTTACAATATCCGTCCAAATGGGAAAGCGTGAGCCTGCCCGGCGTCACTTTCTTCACGTACTCGGCAGCATGGATTCCCGCTCTGCGACCGAATACATTGAAATCCAGAAGCGAGTTGCCCATGAGCCGGTTCTTTCCATGTACCCCTCCGGAGATCTCACCTGCCGCGAAGAGCCCCGGGACCCTTGTTTCTGTTCTTTCATCGATCTCCACACCCCCGTTCTGATAATGAAGGGTGGGATAGACCAGGATCGGGTGCTTTACCATATCTATACCGAACCTTCTGAACTTCCTCACCTCTCCAGCCAGCTTTTCCTCGGTGGTCCCCTCACCGTGGATTATGTCTATCATGGGGCTGTCGAGCCATACACCCACCATCCCTGTTGGGGTTTCAATACCCTTTCCCTTCCTGCATTCCCGTATGAACATAGCGGATTCCACGTCCCTTGGTTCCAATGGGAATACGAAAGGATCCCCTTCCTTGTTCAATGGTATGGCACCCAACCCTCTGATCTTCTCGGTGGACAGGATGCCCACCACCGGGTCGGGATAGGCATCACCTGTGGGATGGATCTGTATCGTGTCCATGTCGAGGAGGTTGGCTCCCACATGGTAGGCAATGATCAAACCGTCCCCCGTGGCACCATAATGATTGGTTGTGGCATAATTGCTGAGATGGAGCCTCCCGCTCCCGCCTGTTGCCAGGATGGTCGCCTTGGCACGGATGACGTAGTATTCCTGGGTCTCCATGTTCAGCGCCACACCGCCTGCCACCTGGCCCTTGTCGTCCGTTATGAGTTCTATCACGGGGCAGAATTCCAGGACCGGGATCTTCAGGTTCCTTGCCTTGTCCCTGATGTTGCGCATGAGCTCCATGCCGGAGTAATCCTTGCAACTGTGCATACGATTCCTGCAGGTTCCTCCTCCGGAGAGTTCCTGGAACTCACCATCCTCGTTCCGGTCATACATCACTCCCAATTCCTCGTGCCATCTGATCAATTTTGTTGCGTCCATGGCAAGGGCACGGGCAAGCTCCGGCTTATTGGTGAAATGCCCACCTCCATAGATGTCCAAATAATGCAGCGCAGGGCTGTCTTCGGGTCTGTCAGCGGCCTGGATGCCTCCCTGGGCCATCATGGAATTGGCATCCCCGTGGCGAAGCTTGGTGGCAATGAGTATCTTGTCCAGGGGGACACCGGATTCCAAGGCAAAAAGGGCGGCCACCGTCCCTGCACCACCGCCGCCTATAATAAGAACGTCAACATCATAGTCTATCAGGTCAAGGTCTATCTCTTCGGGGCTCAGGATCGGTCCTGCCTCGAGAAGGTCCACGATACCATTATACATCAATTTCCCCTTATCGATCCCTACCCTGACGGTTCTCTTGGAGTCTTCCCTGTAATCGGGATGATATTCGGCCAGAACCTTCTCCCGGTCCTCCATACTCATGGGCGGAACCTTTGTCTTCATGTTCCTCTCCCGCTTCTCTTCCACCCCCCTTATGGATTCCATCATGTAATCCGGGTAACCATCGATCAGTTCCATGCTATCAATCCCCCATCCCGGCTTCTTCCTCTGCCGCCTCTAGCCGTCTGGATGTGTATTTTTTCATGATATCTTCCTTGTCCATGCTCATTAATTCTTTTATTTCCGAGTCATACTTTCCATCCTCTATCTCGGCAAGCCTCTTCTCAAGGTTATTGGATCTCGTGTCAAGGTATTTTCCCTTGAGCCTTCGCGCCAATTGGCCCACATGATAGTGTTTTATATCCGCGGGACAGCGCATGGAACAAAGACCGCACTGGATGCAGTCGAAGGAGAGGTCAGCCGCCCGGTTTATGTCGCCCTTGAGTGCGGCCTGGATATAATTCATCACCTCGATGTCCTGGGGACAGGACTTCGTGCAGGTGTTGCAACAAACACACCGGGCTATCTCCGGATAGATGGAAAGGATGGTACAGGGCTCCGGCCTTAATTCTTCTATGTCATATTTCTCCTTGGTTGCAGGCACGAAGGGCAGGTTCACGAGATACATCCCGTCCTCGATAACGGACTGGCAGGCAAGAGCAAAACCCAATTTGAATTGGTCCTC
The DNA here is from genome assembly GCA_030630685.1 of Thermoplasmata archaeon. Taxonomy (GTDB): domain Archaea; phylum Thermoplasmatota; class DAOVMN01; order DAOVMN01; family DAOVMN01; genus DAOVMN01. The sequence continues at coordinate 6,010 of DAOVMN010000149.1, forward strand.
CTTTCTGTATACGGTGGCA
>DAOVMN010000144.1 GCA_030630685.1 Thermoplasmata archaeon
CAGGTGGGAATGAGTTTGACTGGAATGAGGTGCACGGCTTCGTCATCACCGAGGACGGTACAAAGGTTTGCTCAGAGAGTTCAGATATCACCTTCAATGTTACAATATGCAAGGACAGACCAAAATGGAGGAAAGCCGAAGGGGATGATGAGGAAAAATTTCATCCTGCAGGTTACATCTTCGGAGAACTCCGTGGGATCCACTGGGACGAGCAGCCTGAACCTTACATCCCTATTTCACGTGAGGATTTCGATAAATACAAGGATGACGAGGTGAACCTCACGGTCTACATCCTGGGCGAATATACACGTGAGGGGCCCAGTGGTGATGAACTCAGGCAGGCATACAAAGAAGTCCTCGTTCAGAGACCAAATCATGCCCCGTTTGCCGTTCCCTGGGTCGTGGACTGCGATGCCGAAGAGAAGGGAAACTGGAACGGCTGGAGGAATGTCACAGATATGAGGCCCGAGGAGGTCAACGAGGATGGTGAGATGGTCTATTACATCGATGCAGAGGGGCAGAGCGTAAAGTTCTATCTGAATGCCTCGGAGTCGTGGGACCCGGATGGGGACAATATCACCGAATATGCATGGGACCTGGATGGAAACAGACAGTTCGGCGAGGAGAGCCGAGAGAGAAAGATGAACACAACCTGGCACCTTGGCAAGGGGCATCACACCTTGGGTCTCATGGTAGGAGACGGGAACAAATACTCCCAGATCGTTGACATCAAGTTCTTTATCCGTATCCCCATTCCATATCCCGACCTCATTGTTGACGACATCTCCATTGTCAATCTGAATGGACTGGATATATTCGAGAAGGGCGACAGGGCTAATATTATCGCTTACGTGAAGAATCTTGGGGACAAGGAGAGCTCAGGGAGTTTCGATGTGTACTTAGAGTACAGGTTTGTGGATACCAACGGCGGCTACGAATATCTGGGCACCGCAAGAGTTACGGAAACGATATCTGTCAATGGGATCCTGTTGATCGAGTGCCAGTGGGATACAGGAAGCGATGAATTCATACCAGGCAACTACTCCTTCAGGGCCACTGCGGATGTCAATGAAGAGGTGGATGAACAGGATGAGCATAACAACTATTTCGAGAGCTATGAAATAACCCTTGAGCCGAAGCCCGGAGAAGGTACCCCCGACCTTTCGATCCAAGATGTCCTGGTCTCTGCTGATACGGCCAGGGTAAACGAGATCGTCTACCTCAACATCACCATCAGGAATGATGGGGACGGGGAGGCCAGGTATGTGGATATCTATTATTACATCAATAGCGAGTTCCAGTACTATGCAACCATCGACAATATAGCAGCAGAGGGCGGTGAGGAGATCTATCACTTTGTGTTTTTAGGTGACACCAAAGGAACTTTCAAGATCAAGTTTGAAGTAAAGGATGACGGCAAACTGATCGAAACCAGCGATACCTACACCATAAATGTTTGGGAATCTTTTTATCCCCCCGAACGCCCCATTCTTACAATCATCAATCCACAAGACAATTCTAAGGTAAAGGGCAAAGTAACTATCTCGGGAACTGCTTCTAGCAATGTAGGTATCCAGAAAGTAGAGTATAGACTTACAGGAACAGAAGAATGGCTCCAGGCCAATGGCACAACTACCTGGTCCATCGAGTGGAACACTACAGAATTAGAGGATGGGAAATACACCCTGGAGTTCCGAGCCTACGATGGGAATCAATATTCAGAAATTAAAACCCTGACCATTAAGGCGAATAATCAGAAAGATAGCTCAGATCCCTTTTACGAAGAGATTGGTCTTGTAACTCTTATTGGAATCATCGGCATTGCAGCCGTAGTATTAGTAGTGGGCCTTGTGACAGTGAAGAAAAAGAAAGAAAAATCCAAAGATTTGACACAGAGTCCAGTTCCTTCTTCATCCGCAATTCCTGGTCAATTTCCTCCCCCTGCTCAGCCCCCGTATCAGCAACCAACACAACCCCCTCAGTTTCAACAAGCCCAGCCTACGAAACAGGCTCCACCGGAGCAGTTTGGTCAGCAGCAAACATCACCAGTCCCTTTCATGCAACCTCAGCAACCCCAATCAGTGCAACAGGTGATACAACACCCTCAAACGTTTGCACCACCCCCAGCCCCATCTGGTATCCCCCTACAATCCAATGGTATCTGGTACTGTCCTCAATGTGGGGAGAAGGCTAAAAAAGATTATAAATTCTGCATGTATTGTGGGTTCAGAAAACCAAATTGAGTATTATTACTTCTCATAAATTTTCTCCTCATAGGGACTCTATGCAGAGGGAAAAGAAACATTAATAAAATATCGTGCCAGAATATTAAACATGGGAAGGAAACTCCTGAATCTAATCACATTGATTTTCATATCAGGATTCATATTGTTCTTGCTATTATTTGGAGTAAGTTCTGTTTCAGGTCGGATTATCACTGTGGATAATGATGGTGGTGACTATGAGAATATCCAAGACGCCGTGGATGCTGCCGGGGAGGGGGACACCATCAGGGTAAGATGCTATGACGGACAGGATAACTCCAAAGTGATAACCATCATAGTCACGGTAGAAAACAAGGACGACGGAGGGGATGGTGGAGATGACGACGGGGGCGGGGGCTTCATTCCCGGGTTTGAGGCGGTAGCGTCGATTGGTGCCCTATTGATTGGATTGCTCTTCATATCCTCTTACCCGCTGCCGCATAGAGTAAAAAAGAAATCTTAAAACAGCCTGGGCGTAATTAACCTGAATGCGAAAGAGCCTTGGAGGGGGACACATAGGGGGATGATGCTGTGGATTTCGAGGAATAGGACTCAAGGAGCCATTTCCAGAGAGGTATGAATTCTATCTGCTTGCCATTAATCTCCTCATTTCCCTCGTAATCACCCGTAATCACAAGCAGGTCGTCGCAGTCAAGCTCTTTACCTGCTTTCACTAACGACCTTGTTTCCCTATTCTTCGTGTCCGGATCACTGATATCATACGAAACCTGGATAAGCTGCTTGACTCTCAGTCCCTCTTTCAATACGAAATCCACCTCTTTTCCTCTCCGTTCTTTCCAGTAATAAAGGTCCTGGTCTATTCCAGAGGTTCTCCGGAGCAGCTCTATGGCAACAGTGTTTTCATACAGCCTTCCGGTATTCTTCGATAGTTTTATGGAAAGGGCATTTATGAAGCCGTTGTCGATGAAATAGACCTTCCTGGGATGTTGAAGCTGGTCCTTGATCTTGGGGGAAAAGATGGGCAGGCTGTGGATAAAGTAGGAGCTTTCCACATAACCAACGTAATTCAAGAGTGTGGTCTTCCCGATCTCGTAATTCAGGCTCTTCAGGGTATTGTATAATTTGCTTATGGAGTACCGGGTTGAATTGAGCAGCAGCCTCAGCATGGCCTTCAGGCCCTCCTCATTTTTCACATGGAATCTCTCGGCAATGTCCCTTCTTACGACAGTGCTGTAATACTGCTGAAGCATCTCGAATTTTCTCTCTTCCGCTGCAAGAACGACTTCCGGCATCCCGCCGTAATAAAGATATTCATTTAGCATCCTGGTCACTTTTACTTTCTCGTCTTCTGAGTACCGAACAATCTCCGGATTCACCACCATGCCTTTGAATGTAAGGAATTCCTGGAAAGAAAGAGGGAACAGATTGACCTCCAGGCATCTTCCCCTCAATTCCGTGGGGATCTCCCTGCTTGAGACCTTCGAACTGGAACCGGTGATAAACAGCTCCACATCTTCATTATCATGTATCCTTCTGAGCCATTTGCTCCAGTCCGGCATATCCTGGATCTCGTCCAGGAACAAGAGCTTGATATCCTCGGAAAAGGTCGTTTTGATTGTAGGGATCAGATCTGTCAAAAACTCGGTTTTCCGGGGAATCCTTTCATCATCGAAATTCAGGTAGACGATCTCTTTCCTGTTTTTATCCTGCAGTATCTTGCACAAAAGCTGGTACAAGAGATAGGTTTTCCCAACTCTTCTAAACCCGGTAACCACGATGATTTTCCTCGGTTCGAGATGGAGATAATCATCCAGGCTTATTCCCCTGGGGATGACGTTCGGGATCCTTCGATCGAGCCAGGAATACAAGATTGTCTTAATTGTATCTTTCATAGTACAATATGTAGCACAAATTGTACTATATTAAGTTTTGCATGGTCAAACAAGAGATTTTTCTATGAGTTCTTTGATCCAAATGTTTCCTTAAATTGTATCATCAAATCCCTGAAATTCCGAAAATATATATCCGGTTCCGGTCCCTTTCCTGATTTTCTCCGCCAGGTGAGCCAGGCGGTCTTCATCCCGATGGAAGCAGGAGCCCGGACATCACAGCGATACTTGTCACCCACGTACATCACCTTCTCCGGGGGTAATTGCAGGCGATCAATCGCCTTCTCAAAGGCATGGGTATCGGGCTTCAATGCCCCCTCTCGCTCGCAGTCGATCATGAGCTCCCAGGGATAATCCCAGAGACCCAATTGCCTCACCTTGGCCTCGGGGGGATAGTCCGAGATTATACCGATCGCTATCCCGTTCTCGACAAGGAAATCCAGGAACTCCCTCAGCCCCTTCCTCGGAGGGACATGGGCAAAATTCTGGTTCCAATGCCTGTAGACAACATAATCCAGGTAACGTTCGCCCCAGCGTTTCGGGATGTGCAGGTATCTCGAGAACATCTCGGCCTGCTTACTCCTGAAATCTCCCTGGAGTCCCATCTTTCTGAGACGCCTCCGCACGAGCATGAGAACAGCATTAAATGGAATGAAGGGCCAGTATTTCCAGATGAGTATCAGGGCCATTAAGGGATAGGAATAGAACGTGGAATCAACGTCGAACAGTACCGCTCTTACCCCTTTACCCGTATCTTTCATCTGCCCTCCCTACCGCTCATTGATATTTAACAATTCGCCTATGAGCGTGTGATGATCGTCAGGACATCCTCATCCTGGAGTAGATGCCTTCTCCCAACGATCTGACCGGGGAATCTCGCACTTTTGCCCCACACATTGGCAAACCTGAAACGTCTATTGAAATCCCGATGAAGAATGTCACATACATCCCGAACTGTCGCTCCTCTTCTAACAATGAGCGGCTCCACATAATCCGCTTCCCCTCCTCTGGGCCTGAGATAGATCCGGATAAAACTCAGGGTGGTGTAGATTCTTTCCCTGAGCCCCTCTAAGGCAATCTCTTTTTCCGCTGATATCAGGATAGGATTGTATGGCTGCATCCTGAGCTTGATTTTTTTCAGGTACCCGGGATCGCTGATGTCGATCTTGTTTATTATAGTCAACGAAGGAATGTATACACGGTTCCCGGTGATGTGATCGATGAGCTGGTCGTCTGTCACGTCCTCCCTGAGAACCACATTGGCATTGATGATCCCGTACTCCTTCAGGATGTCCTTCACCAGTTCCTCGTTCAGATGGGTCTGCCGCACCGTGGAATTCACCACGATCCCACCTCTGTCCGTGCGGGAGATGGATATATCAGCGGGGCGCTCGTCCAGCCTTACCCCTGCTGCCCTCAGCTCGCTGATCATCACTTCTATGTTCAGTTCAAAAACATCCAGGAGGAGGATGATAAGGTCCGAACTCCTCACCACCGACAGGATCTCTTTTCCCCTCCCTCTTCCCTTAGCCGCACCCTTGATCAATCCCGGAAGATCTAAAAGCTGTATCTTTGCCCCGCGGTATTCCATCAGTCCGGGTACGACACTCAGGGTGGTAAAATGATAATGAGCCACCTCGGACTTTGCCTCTGTGAGGCTGTTCAATAAGGTGGATTTTCCCACGCTCGGGAGCCCTACAATAGCCACGGATGCATTACCAGATTTCCTTACAGAATACCCTTTTGCCCCGCCCGATTTCGCTGCCCTTTTCTCGGCCTCTCCTTTCAATCTCGCGATCTTTGCCTTTAGTTTGCCGATATGATGCTGTGTGGCCTTGTTGTAAGGAGTTTTCTTGATCTCTTCCTCAAGCTCCCGGATCTGTTCCTCAAGCGAGGGCATGGCAGCACATTGCGGTAATCACTTTTATCTTTTAGCAGGAAGGCTCAGAGCTCCTTTGTGAGATTCTTTTGCCCG
>DAOVMN010000460.1 GCA_030630685.1 Thermoplasmata archaeon
CTTCATATCTTCTCTCAAAGCGTTCCCTGTAGTTCAGGAGAGTGCCTCGATACCTGTTGAGATTCACATACCAATCCATTGGAACCACCAACTCATTCATTCCAGAGATGTCTGAACAGTATCCTTGTGAAGGCCACAAGCTCGGGGTTTGCTGTCCAGATGGCGAAAAGGTCCCCCCTGGTCTTTGAGGTCTTTCCTTTTTCCGCAGCTCCGAACATCACCTCATCATCCACGATTATCATCCCTGCCTTTGGCAACACTCCACTTGCAATCTTCAATCTCCCTTTAAGCTTCTTTAGCTCGGGTTGGTCCTTCAATTCCCGGGAAACCACGATCTTAACCTCCACCCCTCTTTCCATGATAATCTCATCGAGAAGGGGCCCCATCATTCCCATGGCCTCCCAGGGAAGGAAGGCTGTAACCGCATTGACCTCACGTTCCGCCCCTGAGATCATCTCCTCGGTCTTTTGCAGTACACTCAGGCCGCGGTAGGTGACGGTTTCGCTGAACCCTCCTCTCGAACGCTCGTAAAGCGAGGTGAGCTTATCACGGGCAATTTTAAGATACCCTAAAACATCTGTTCTCCGCCTCTCGAGGAGCCCTTTGGGTTCCATGGGGGCATAGGTGATGGGCTTCTCCGACACCACCTTGATCCATCCCTCTGCCTGAAGGTTCTCGAGGGTTGAATAGATCTTTGTGCGGGACATCTTTGTGAAGGCACTTAGTTTCCCAACCGTGGCATGGCCTAAAGAGACGAGAAGCTGGTAGAGCTCGGCTTCCTTCCAACTCAGGCCTAAATGCTCAAGGGCCTCGATGGTCTCATGATTTTCCGGGGGCATGGGCAGGGCAATATCAAGCCACTATATAAATGTTTTTTTTTTAGAAACAGACTTGCAGGTTCAGATATAACTTGGATCTCAAGATGAAGCCTCTACCTCTCCCTGGCCACCATGTAATCCACAAGGTCGTGCAGCAAATCCTTGTAATGGAAATCAGGGACATTAGGGTTCATCCTCCTCCCCCCACACCTTACCAAGCACGTCATCCCACACCTGAAGCCGATCCCCACAATAATTAAATATTGCCTTTACTTATTCACACATCGTGAAGACTAACCTTCGCTCATCCTACCGGACCCTTGCATTGCATCCGGGACAATGAGAGGTTTACCATGACTGAAAAAATTCAAACCAGATTCCGCAGGTGAGTTTGATATGAAATCAAAGAGAACGGTAAAAGATATCGAGAGCCTTTTCCCCAGAATAAAAGGTATTTTACAGAAAACCTACGGAAATCGACTTGTGGATATTTTCCTTTACGGGTCCTTCGCCAAAAACAATGCAAGGATGGAATCGGATATTGATATTGCTGTGGTTCTCGAAGGAGAGGTGAATAAGTCAAAAGAGATCGACAAGATTTATGATGTGCTGTATGACTTGATCCTGGAATCAGGCGAATTAATCTCGATATTTCCTTTGTCGGATAATGAGATCAAAAACTCGATATGGCCTCTCTACTATCATATCAGAAAAGAGGGAATAAAGATATGAAAGAGATCGAGACTTTAATGGGAAGGGCTGAAAGAGCGATAACGAGTGCTGAACTTTTGTTGAATGAAGGGGACTTTGATACATCCGTTTCTCGCTCATACTACGCAATGTTTTATGCGGCAGAGGCCTTGCTTTTGACCAAGCAATTGAAATTTTCTTCACACAGAAGCGTCATATCCCTCTTTGGTGAGCACTTTGTGAAGACAGGGACCTTTCAGCCAGTTATGGGCAGGAGATTGAGCAAGACTTTTGAAAAGCGGTTAATTGGCGATTATGGTTTTACTCCAGAGATCGATGGAGCGACTGCGAAGGAAGCTCTAAGTTGGGCGAAGGAATTTATCGAAGGGATAAGGGTCCACCTTAAAGATCGGATCTCGATGTGAGACAAATAGATAACCCTACCTCTCCCTGACCACCATGTAATCCACAA
>DAOVMN010000251.1 GCA_030630685.1 Thermoplasmata archaeon
ATCTCCTGGCCATCAATGACCGGGAATCTGGAGAACACTATGTCATCCGGGTTTGCATAGAGGTCCGGTATAGGTATCACTGCCAGGATGGTTACGGCATCCTCACTATTGCTGCTCTGAGAAGCTGCTGTGATGGCGATGGGATAATCTCCATAGATTGCGTTGGAGGGGGAGGTGACGTTCACGTAGATGAAGGTATAATCCATACTTTTCAGGTCCTGGATATAGGCACTCGGAGAGAATATGATCTTCCAGGTGGCCGTGGCCCTCGATTCCCCTCGGATCGGACTGCCCACATTATACGAAAGTCTGTAGGAGTCCGTGTCCAGTCCAACGTTCCTCACCTTGACTTTGAACGTGGTTGGTGTCAATGGGTTCACCTGTTTTCTATTATCGGCCCCTGGAGCAATCGTGATTTCTGGCTCATAGTCCTTACCAACCTCTGTTTTCAGGGTCAGGTAGGTACCGAATTCATTGTTCTGCTTGCATCGGGTTGTGTTCAGCGGACCGGATATCGGGGGATACCCATCCTCTCCCGAAACCCTTATGGTAGCGGTTTCGTGAAGCACTGCAGTGATCGGGGCATACACCTCCACGCCTACGGTCTCCGTTTTACCCTGGTCCACCTCGATGCTGGTGATATAGCTTCCGCCGTACTTGAATTTCACACTCCAGTTGGAGGCATTGCCGCCCAATGAGACAGACATGATCTGTGCGCTGAGGTTGACAACCACCTTTCTGGCACCTAAATCGTTCGTGACAGTGATATCATGGAGAACAGTGTTGCCTCTTTCAACGATCTTCTCCTCGTTGACTGTGTCAACAGAAAGCAGGGCCTTGCTTTGGCCTTCGTTCTCGTTCAGGAATATCGAGAACACAGAGAAGAGCAGGACTGCCACGGCTGCAATGGTCAGGATCTTCAGACCGATGCTCTTCGTTAGCTTGTGATCAGCCATGGTTATCACCTCCTTTGGTGGGAGCAGTGGAGGTCAGTTTCTTTTTTCTTCTGAAGACCACGAAGAGGGCAATGATGCCAAAAGCGGGGATGGCGATGGTGGGGAATTCTGGAACATTCTCGTATCCTTTTGTAACGTCCCCTGAATGTGTTAATGCGGTCCAGTGATCCATTGGTACATCATTGTCTCCATTTGGAAGCAAAGCCATTGTAAGATCTTGCCCAACTGAAGGAACGTATTCACCACTCTTCCACAATCCAGCACTGACGGCATGATCGTCGCCGGCTCCGGCATCAGCCCCGTAGGCAACAAAATCGACCATAGATTTGTAATCTTCGGAGAGCTCAAGTGTGCCGTCGTTACCTGGGTCCAAATCGTAGAGCTTGATATAACCAGCGGTATCGTGTAAATAGTTTGAGGTGGGTTCAATAATGTAATAGCCACCAGCAGTGATAGAGGTACCTGTTGAACCTTGTTGCCATATTTGTACCTCGGTTCCATCTTCCTTCTTGGCGTTCATAGTTAGTCCACAGAGATCTATGGCGGAGCCAGCATTATTGTAGAGCTCTATCCATTCTATATCAGAATCCTCATTGTATAAAACCTCGTTTATCACCACACCTCCGGAAAAGGCGGTCTTGGCGTAGTTGAGAACCCGAACTTCATCGATGTATCCATCGAATAAGGTATCACCCGTTTGCCATCCTATTTGCAGAGGATTACCTGATGAATATATTGAATTTTGCCAATCACTTCCAGTTCTTTCTCTTGCAATCTTTCCATTGATCCAGACCCTTCCACACCCATCGCCCGATTTATCATAGGTAAATGCGACATGCGTCCATTCTTTTAAGGCAATACTACTACTTGTCCAAACATCGTAATGAGTCCCCACACCATAAAAATAACCCCCTGTAAACCTCCCTATACTGTCAATCTTCATAAAATAGGCATCATCTTTATGTAAAATATCCATTTCTGTTATTGTATTAACATTCAGGTAAATCCATGCCTCGAGAGTTATCGCTGACGATATATCTAAACTACTGGAATCTAAGACTTTCACATAATCGTCCCTCCCGTCGAATGATAGCGCGTTACCAAATTTACCAGAAGAAGTCCAGGTTGGACCGTATTCGTCGCCATAGTAGAGCTTGTAGGGATCACCACTTCCAATGTCATTTTGGAATCCCGGACTTTCGAATATAAACTTACCTCGAGTAGGACTCTCAGCAATGTGAATAAAATCATAAACTGTTGCCGTTTGGCCATCATTATTGCTTCCCGAAGTCCATTTCAAGGTCCAGCCATCCCACTCATCGTTACTATCCATAGAGCGTGCTGTGTCACTAAACTCTATCTTTGAACCTAGCTCATGTGTTGCTGTGCCGGTTGTGGTGTCTGCTGTTCTGGTTCCATCATTATTGGAAGTTTCATCATTGGCATTTGTACCGCTTACCTCATTAAAATGCCAGAGAGCAGCAGTCCCTGTGCCTGTCCCAACATACCTGTTCCCACTCACCTGTATACCCGTTCGGGTAAGGACATGGTCGCTCCAGTCGTCATTTTCATTCCAGGACACAAGGTGGAAGTACGTTCGGAAGGCTCCGGATAGATCCACTGCGGTCTCTATCTCTTTGTTAGCCGAGGCTGCTTTGGTTCTTCCCACTTCCTTCCATGACCACTCCTCGGATGCCTTCCCATCGAACTCATGGTATTTAGCTGAGGTAATAACTCCGTTCTGCCCCTTTATCTCGATCATTCGGTCAGCATAGAATGTTCCCTTTACCTTGTACCCTTTGGCCGGAATCGTGTCCAGAAAGATGTAGATCGCATCCTCGCCTGTTTCCACGGGTAAGGGAGTTTCTTCCTGGGTACCTGAGGGCTCATCCGAAGGCTCGCTTGTGCTCTCCGAAGGGATGTTCATCGCCCTATTTGCCGGGACTGCTCTTCCTGACAGGACTTCCCCTTCGACCCTGAGGTAGAAGTAGGTGGATTCCTCATGGTTTTTTGCATCATAGGCAGAGATGTCCACATTGGGCTCGGAGACATCCCCTTTATCATCGCTGATTGGGTCGGTCCATTCGTTAAAGAGGCCGTCCACAACCGGCACATCAGGAGCCTTGGATATGTATGCAGTCACTCTCTCTCCAGGGTAGGTCACTCCTGCGCTGGTTTCGACATCAGAAAGCTCAAGTAAGATCGCATGCCCGTTTTCGGCTTTGGCTGATAGTGTAAGGGCGAGGTCAAGAGATAGGGTAGACTCTACCATTAGGGTAAGATCGGTGAAGCAGAGGAGATTCCCATCAAAGTGCCCCTCACCTGCAAGAGCGCCATCAAGGTAGAGTTCCACCCTCTCGATATCATCTTCAGTTGCAGTGGAATCCTGTGCAAAGGAAATGCCCGTGATCTCCACAGGGTCTTGCCCACGATTGGTTAATGTGAGGGTTAGCAATTCTGTGGACTGGCTTGGAGTAAGCGTGTGTGCCCCCGAACCCTCGACATCCGCCACAATTGCCCCATCCCGAGAAATAACAGGTGAAAAGTCCTGGTTACCCAGAGAATCCATGGTCTGGAAAAGAACCCTCGGCTCCACACCAGCGGGAATTCTGAGCTCGTCCACCCAGAGCTGGGCCTCGAGCCTGTTTTCCTTCGCCTCGGCATCGACCTCGAACATGGGTGCCCAGGCGTTCCAGTCGTGCGGTCCTCGAGGGGCGTCGGTGCGGTAATTAACGTCGTACTCGTAATAGTTGGAGGAGAGGATTTTGTTATGGATCCCATAGATCTCAATGAGATAATCCGCACCCATACCCGCGATGGAGTAGCCCGTGTCTGCATCGGCATCGGAGTCGATGAAGATTCGCAGAGTATCGCCTTCAGAACTGAGACCTTCGAGCATACCCGACTGGGTTTGTAGGTAGAAGGATAGATAGATATTATCCCTCTCAAGTGCGGTGGTCACGATATCTATTCCTTCGTTGCTCTGGTCGTTATCATCAGAGTAGGTTGGTACACCTTTCCAGTCAGAGAACTTTCCGTCGATGTCGATCCCATCGGAGGGCCCGGAATTGAGAATCACGAATACCGACATGGCAATAAGGATGAAAACTGTTAGGCCTGCGGCAATCACGATA
>DAOVMN010000250.1 GCA_030630685.1 Thermoplasmata archaeon
GATCTTGAGCGAATGTTCAATAATCGCGAGGGAATCTCACGAAAGGATGATACCCTTCCGAAGCGGTATTTCGACGATCCCAGTCCGTTGAAGATGGCCAAGGGACATCACATCGACAGGAAGGAGTTCGCCAAGATGCTCTCTCGATACTATAAGCTGCGCAGATGGGACAGTGACGGATTGGTAAAAGAGGAGCGCATAAGGGAGCTGGAGGGATTGATGTGAAGTACCTCTATGTCTACCCTGAGAAGTGTACGGGATGCAGGGAGTGCTCCATTGCGTGTTCGCTCAACAAGTTCGGGGAGTGCAATCCAAAGAAGGCGGCTATTACCATAGTCAGGGATGAGTTCAACAGATACGAGGTTCCTATCGTGTGTTTTCAATGCGAGGACCCGGTGTGCCTGAAGTATTGTCCCCAGAACGCCTACCGCATCGAGGACGGGGTCGTGATAAGAGACGAGGATAGATGCATCGGCTGCAGGCTCTGTGCGGTCCTCTGCCCGTACAATGCGATTACGACCTATGAGGGCGAGGTCATCAAATGCGATCTGTGCGGCGGCGACCCGGTGTGCGTGAAGTACTGTTCCACTGGCGCTATTCAATACCTTGATGAGACAGAGGAACTGGAGAAGCGGCGCAAGGAGATGGCAGAGAGGTTGGCGGAGATTGGCGGGAAATGAGATTAAGGGCAAAAAATCGGGACTCTACAGTTCAGGGACTCAATCAAAAATCTTTTATATCTTCAACCATTGCTTCTTTTCATGAAACTAAGAAAAATGGGCAGGTTTTTCCTTTTCATACTATGCGCCTTAATCGTCTTCTTTGTCCTTCAGGGCGAAGATGTATCCGGTGCTCCGCCCGACTTAGAGGCCTCTCACGTCGTAAGGATCGAGAATCTCACCTTTTTCACGGTCAACACCACCGTGGAGTTTCACGGCCATGAGGGCAGGAACGCCTCCGAACTCAGGGAGTACTATCAAACGACCTCACCGGAAGATCAGCAGGCTGTGATAGATGGCCTTGAAGGTTCCGTACAGACGATTGCCCACGATATGGTCACCCAATTATTCAACGGGAGCTATGCCTATAACATAGAGGTGAATGTTAATCTAACCACCCTTACCGGTAATCTTTCCGCTGATGTACCCGTTCAGGTTTACGCCAACTCCAGTGCGAATCTAAACAGGACATCCTACGACCTTCCGAAGACCGCCAATCTCGAGGATGTTATCTACGGGACCTTCAACATGGGGGCTATCGTCAACTTAGAGGTTCGTCTCATCACCCCATCTAATGCCATCTCGAACTACACATTCTTTCCACCCGATGGTATCGCCATCGAGGAACATACCACCGGCATCCACGGCCCCGATTCCGTGAGCTGGACCATCGACAACACCGAAGGCCTATTCCCTCTGAAGGAAGAGGACCTCAGACTAAAGTCCCCTCACCCCCCTGCGGCTTATGAAGAGGATGTACGGGTTACCCTGATTTTAGATAGAAAAGAGTTCGACCAGACCTCAGTTCATGTGGAGATCAAGATATATGCAGTGGAGGTGGCCAAATACGGAAACCTCTCAAGGAATATCGTGAGCCTGGATTATATCACAGCAGACGGTATCAGGATGGTGGAGAACAACGGCCTGCTGAACTGGAACAGGAAGAGGATCTATCAGGAGAGTATCGACTCCTCGAAAAGCGAGATCGAAAAAAGCATATCAGAGGCCCTCAACCTTACCATTGCTCTCAACTTCTCCTGGGATAATGCTACCTTTACAGGATATGAGGTGGAAACCATGGGCACCGAGCCCCCCATCGAGGCCAACATGATCTCCGAGGATATTACCCCCCAACTTTATGCCATTGGTGAGGAAAAATTCGGGATGAATGACCTGAAGGTCGCAAAGGGCTTCCTGAACGCAGGCGGAAGCGCGGAATTTGCTATTCCTCCCATGGAGCTGGATATAGGGATAACACCCACCGCGAAACTTATTCTATCCCCGAATATGAGGCTAAAGAATTTTACAGGCTCCGGAGATGAACCCGATCCCAAATATCAAAATAGATACAGTTACACCTGGGATCCAAGGAATGAATTTCACGGAACCATTTATTCCCTCAAAAAGAAGGAATACACCGGCTCAAGGATCGAGGTGGATGTTTTAGTGGACCTGAAAAAGGTCAAGGTGAATTACGGGAGCCTCGAGGACTCCACCATTGAAGTCGATATAACCGGGAACCTGGCCTTCTACCGGCTGGAGACTCCCTCGCAGATCGAGGAGACCCTACCGGACGGCATCTACATTGATCACATCACTGCTGACATCCTGAGGTTGGCATACGATACCGGACTTGTTGACCTGAATGAGATAAATGAGATCATTGAGGAAAAAACCGATGAGATAGAAAGGGAGATGAGGGACGCCTTCGGGGAGAACACCCTCCTGAGAATCACCTTGGATGAGAATACCCTCGAGGGCTATGATGCGGATAACATGGGGGATTCCCCTCCGGTACGGATTAAAGGTTACGCTCACATCTCCATCCCCATCTCGAAGGGTGCGGATACCAACAGTGATTTTCTCAGGAGCTATGTCCTCAAGGAGTTCACCCTCGAATTCCCGCTCAGCCCGATCAACGGCTGGAATATTACCTACACAGTGCTCCTTCCAAAGGGTATTATTGTCACAGAGCTCTCCGACGATCTTGGGATCGCACGTAAGGGTACCAGGGACGGCAGGGATTACGTCACTGTCACCATCACGGATCAGGAGGATAATCTCACAGTGAGTATCGGTATTACCCCCCTGTTCATCCTTAATCTCTTTATGCTTCCCATTATCCTGATCGCACTTGTGGTGGCAGTGATAATAATTCACAGAAGAGAGAAGAAGAAGCGTAAGAATGAGGAACGAAGTTCCGAGTTCCGGATGAGCCATGATGCGCAAAGCGCTGAATGGCGTTTGAATCCGAAGGATTCGATAAGCCCGAAGGAGTCGTCAAGGCGTAAACTTGCGAAGAAAAAGAAAAAAGCTACCAGAATCTCTGGAGTGTTCGAGGACACCGGGGTGGATAAGGCCTCTTCCAAACAATTGGCGGATTCCTCGAAAAGCAAGCGTTTAGAGATACCGGAACCAAGGCCCATAACACCGGAGCCCAAGGGATTCGAGTCCCCAGGACCCGAACAGGAGAAGAAACAGCAACAAAAGACGGGGTAGAAAAAATGATGAGGCGTAGCTTTTCCATGCTCCCGGGGATCGGGGTGAAGACCGAGGAATCTCTCTGGACACGAGGGATTCAGAAATGGGAGCACTTTCTTGAGGAAACCAGGATAAAGCGGATTTCCGGGCGAAGGAAGCGATACCTTGATGCCCTTCTCAAACAGGCAATTGGCCGCCTAAAAGAGCCCGGATTCCTTGCCACATTCTTTCCCGAACCCCTTCACTGGCGGCTCTATAATCACCTTATGGAACGGGCTGTGTTTCTGGACATCGAAATAAACGGGCTTTCGTTTTATTCGGATATCACGGTTGTAGGCGTATACGGGTGCAGCAATAATAAGATGGTGTCCCTTGTCAAGGGGATGAACCTCACCCAGTACACCCTCGGGCAGGCCTTAAAGGATGCCGGCATCATCGTAACCTTCAATGGCTCCTCTTTCGACCTTCCTTTCATCAGACGGCAGTTTCCTCTTACGCTCCCGGAAGTGCCGCACTTTGACCTCAGATTCGGGGCCAGGAAATTAGGCCTTTCCGGTGGATTGAAGGCCCTTGAAAAGACTCTTGGAATTACCCGGGATTTCGAGGTGGAGAACCTGGCAGGTGAGGATGCATTGATCTACTGGAGGATGTGGAAGAAGGATGGAAACAAAAAGGCCCTTCGGCTCCTGAGAAAATATAACAGGGAGGATGTCATGAACCTAATACCGCTTGCCGGTTATATTTACGAGGCCTTGAAGGAAAAGACGCTTGGAGTGCTGGAAAATGGTGAAGACGGGAAGTAGTAGGATAAAAGTGGAGATTGGGACAAAGTCCCGTCAAGGCCTGAAGCACGAAGTGCTGATGGCCGGATGACCTCGAAGAGGGAGGAGGAAC
>DAOVMN010000057.1 GCA_030630685.1 Thermoplasmata archaeon
ATACCTTTCCCGGCAGGAAAGATACGACAAACAGCTTGCAGAGAGACCTGGCCCGAGCAAGGAAGAGGTGGAGAAACTGACTATCCGGGAGAGGATGAAGCTGCTCTACGATCACCGCCAGAACCAGTACCAGAAACTTGCCGATGCGGTGTATCACAGGAGAGGCTGGACGCCCAACGGAGTACCCACCCCGCAGAAGATGGGGAGCCTCGGATTCGGTGATGAAAAAGAGATGCTCGAAATGCTCCGGAATGCCATCGACGAGGACGAGAGGGCTGGCCTGAATGTCTGGGGCGGTAGATACAAGGAAGGAGAGGAACCGCCAAATAGAGAGCCGAACTACTGGGAGAAGTGGTGACCCGGGGAAAGATCATGGATGACCCTATAATTGCTCGGAGGTTGAAAAAGGCCAGTGTCGGTATTGCCGGTGCCGGGGGGCTGGGTTCGAATGTGGCGATGGCCCTTGCCCGGGCTGGAATTGGGCATCTTGTCATTGTGGACTTCGATATCGTGGAGGAGAAAAATCTCAACCGTCAGCAGTACTTCCTCGACCAGGTCGGACAATACAAGGTAGAAGCCCTGAAACACAATATCGCGAGAGCTGTTAGAGGATGCATGGTTGAAGCCATTAAATTGAAATTAGAGAAAGGGAAAATGACCGGGCCATTTGAGGGCGTGGATGTGGTGGTGGAGGCCCTTGATTCCGCAGAGGCAAAGGCCGGGCTCATCGAGGAGGTCCTGATGAATTTGCCTGGAAAACCAATAGTGGCGGCCTCGGGTGTGGCGGGATACGGGCATAGCGAGCGTGTATTTTTCCGGCGTTCAGGCGACCTCTACCTTGTTCAGGATGAGGAGGCAAAATCCAGCGACGAGGATGTGCTTCTTGCTCCAAAGGTGGGATTGTTTGCCTATTACCAGGCAAACACCGTGCTCGAGCTGCTGCTGGGGGTGGAAAAATAACTATCGAGGTGAACGGAAGGGAGATCGAGTTCGTGGAGGGTGAGACCGTTACCAGGCTTCTGAAGAGGATGCGCTATGTGTTCCCGCTTGTGGTCGTGAAGATCGACGGCACAGTTATCCCAAGGGATAGGTTCAAGGAAACCAGAATACCGGACAATGTGGAGGTCGAGGTAATGCATCTGACCAGCGGGGGTTGATAGAATGAGAAAAAAACCTAAAAAAAGAGATTCGACGACAATGTTGGTAACCAGCTACAAACGCGGCCAGTGGCAGCTCCTCCGGTCAACGGCTGATGACCCCGAGCACCTGGAGCGCACATGGAAAGAGTGGCGCACATTCGCTGATAAGATAATCAAGGACCTTGAGTCAGAGGGGGTCGTTGTGGTGGAAGTGCTGATCGATATAAACAAATTCAATGAGTGGTGTCGGGAGAACAACAAACCACATATCAGTGCAAGCAGGTCGGAATACATAGGCAGGTTGTACCGCCGGGAGCAGTGAGGTTGTCCGGGATTGAACTTTCAGGGACAGTTGCCAACTCGCCTATCGGATACTTTACCCGTAAGCACAACTGTGCACTTTCCGAGTGCTTGAAACTCCATGCTCTCGCCTTGCCCATCTCGTCCCGGTCCCGAACATGCCGCCCCGTATCTTGCCGTATCCGCAGTCGTGCCGTGCTTTTGTTTCCGGTTGGCATTTTTCCGGCATGGTTACAGTTGGAGTGGGGAGAATCTCGTTTGTTGGTCGGGGTGGGAAGGGAATGGCCGAGCCGTCAATATTATATATCCAACTGGAGTTCATGCCAAAGAATGCTCAAAACCAGAAAGGAGGATACACCATGAAAGACCCTGATGAACAAGATGAAGAGCAAGATGAACAACCGGGACAACTGGAACGGACCTGCATCAACTGCAACTATTTCTTCCCGGACCTCCGGAACCTGCCCACGGAATTCGGCATCTGCCTGAACGACGAGGCCTTCGAGCCGTTCATCGAGGAAATGCTCGATAACGAGAATCTCGAGTGCTGCGGGGACCTGATCGATCGCAAAAGGTTTGACGGGAACTGTGAGGCATGCGAGGATTACGAGGAGTGTGAGACAGTCGACCTGAAAGAAGACTTCGGACAGGAGTTCGCAGAGGAGATCGAAAGATTGCGTGATGAAGGAATGCTCACAAAGGAAACATTCCAGGAGGCTTTGCTGAGAAGGGAGCTTCGGTCCAGAACAGTGGAGGATCATGCTGAAGAATTGCAGGACACGGATCCGCAGGAACGTCTCAATGCGGTCTCATCACTTGCAGCACTGACCACATTCGGGAACGAGGACGCCTCCAGGCTGCTGTTCGGTTATTTCAGGGAACTCCCGCCGCCGCTGACCCTAAATGAGGTTCATTTCAAGATGGAGGTCTTCAGGCACCTGTCCAATGTGGAAGAACCCGGCATCCTGGTACCCGTCCTGGTGGATGAACTGTACAATACCCCCTCGAACAATACCACCAAACAATGGCTCTCTGAGATCTTCCGCTTTTTCGAACGCTGTCCCGTGGAATCGATACGGGAGCCCCTGAAAAAAATGCTCGGGGACAGGAGGTTCTCATACAGGAGAAAGCAGAGAATGAAGGAGATCCTACGGAGAAAGACATCGAATGAACTGTATTGAACACTGTTCCGACAGCCGAATTATGTGGGGTACCGGGGCAGGGCATTCCAGTTGTATTACTCTCAGCAGATGTTTTGCGTTGGGATGCTCGAGATCACGAACAAAGGGATGAGCATGAAAAGATATGTGGAAAATAAAAGGAGGTATTTTGATCTCGAAAACAGTAAATGATCAGGAGTCTGGCCCACCCGGGCTTCCCTTACGCAGTTTCTCGTTCTATGGTTCATTGATCATCGATGCCTGTATTCTTGTTCTCCTGGGGTACAGTGTTCTTGTAAGGAATTTCCGCGGGAGCCTGATTTCCGTCGGGAGTCTCGTGGTTGTGCTGCTCCCTATCCTCCTATCCTCTCGTTTAGAGATCAGGCTGCCGACGGGATTCGAATTCCTCTGGAGCACTGCCCTCCTAACACATCAGGTTGGGGTCGTACTGAGCGTGTATGGAAAGATCGCACAATGGGACATGGTGACCCATTTTTACACCTTCGCAATCCTATCGTACATGTATTTCTGCTTCTCCCGTCTCCTGGATCGACTTATGCCGCCCCATACATATCATGCATTGTTCATCATCATCCTCACGATATTGGCCACTGTCACCTTTGGTGTGATCTGGGAGTTCCTGGAATTCACCCAAGACCAGCTTTTCGATACGAATACCCAGCCCTCGGTGGTAGATACAATGCAGGACCTCATTCTCGACATCCTGGGCGGATTGACCATGGCAATCATTTTGATTAAAGGAACGAAAGATGATACGAATCCCCTGACCGAAGGTACAGAACATGATCTTATGGAGTTTTTCACCAGGAAAGGTATCATCGACAAATCCGCTTAGACAAATCTTGCTGGTATTAGATTTGTGATTTGAAGAATACGGAAAGCGATAACGGTATTCGATTGAGGCCCGGGGATGCGATCCATCTGGCGGTCTGCATGAATTCGGGGATATTTACGATCGTTCCCGATGATTCGGGTTTTGATAGAATTCCAGAATTGAAAACCGAAAATTGGTTGAGATAACGCACACAGTGAATTGGTGGACCCGGGTACCCTCCATCACCCGCTATCCAAAAGTCCCCCCAAAAGGGGCTGCCCCGGGCAGAAAGTCATATATAAGAGTGTGATTTATTCATACCTAGTGATATGAATGATCGTGCTTAAAGCCAAGGTAGGCTCACGAGGCCAGGTTGTGATCCCCAAGCCCATCAGGGATATGTTTCATATACATCCGAATGAAAATGTCACGTTCCGGGTGGAGCAAAATGAGATTCTCCTCCGGAAAGAGAAAGCTGATGAGATACTGAATAGAATCTTCACATTGTACGAAAAGAAAAAACCAGCACCGGATAATATCGATTGGGGTGAATTGTATTATTCTCAATTCGAGGATTAGTTTAATAACGAAAATGCGGGTGTGATGAATGTGAAGTATTTGGATAGCAATGTATTTCTCCAATCTGCCCTTTATATAGGGGTGAAAACAGATCGGGCAAAAGCCATTCTTGAATCCATCGCCAAGGATGAAAGTTCCGCCGCGACTTCATCCCTCGCGATGGATGAGATTGTATGGGTCGCAATGAAGGAGATGGGAGATAGGAAAAAAGCCCTGATCCTCTGTAAATCAATTCTTGAGATACCGAATTTAAAAATCTTGGATGTGACCGGTGGGGATATCCTGAAAGCTCTCTGGTTCATGGAAAAATATTCGAAACTGAAACCACGGGATGCGATTCACTTGGCTGTTTGCTTCAATGCTGGAATATTTACAATTATTTCAGATGATTCGGATTTCAATGATATTGAAGAGATAACGAGAGAGAGTTTGGAATAAAAATGAAAACTAATTTTTGGAAGTGAGACAAATGGAACGAATTGATGATGAAATTCGGGAAAGATTCAAGCAAGCTTCCCACGACGGAAGGATCACCTGCGCCCAAGCTCTTGACCTGGCGAAGGAGCTTGGGATACCCACGAAATCCGTTGCCCACATGCTCACCGAGATGGACCTCAAGATAATCAACTGCCAGCTTGGCTGCTTCCCGTAAGAAGATAATAAAAGGATAATAGTCTCGCTCATCTGCCTGAAGAAGGCTGGCCGGAAGGGGTAATCTTACTGAATGATCATGCCGTTGATTCGGATAACTTCGTGGTGGTCGAGATAACTGCCCTTCTCTGCTCTGTGACATATCTCGCAACATTCTGTAAAAAAGTCGATGTGTTTGTATCAAAGTACTGCTCACCACAGCGTTCACAGACCTCGGCTAAAACATCCTTGATAATGACACCTTCGATATTTACATCTACAAGCCTTTTTTGCAGATTTCCACGGCACATATAACATCTTTTCATATTATCGCCTCCTGTCCCTGTAATTGTCCATCCATTTATCTATTTCTGGAAAATAAACTGATATTATGACGAGAGCATCTTCATAAGGCGCACATACAACATGCAAGGTGCAAGGGTGTGTGATCGAGCCAGCAAAGAATCAAGCAGCTCTCTCCCCTTGGATCATCGGGATAATTCTCTACGATTTCAAACCCTTTTTTCAGGGATCCCTCAACATCCATTGCAGTTATTCCCTCTTGGTACTCCTTTTCCACTGCATGGAGGGTATGAAGCATGTTGCTTAAACGTTCTTGTACTCTGCTTTTGATTTTCATGATAGCTTACCTGTTATAATTTCCATGGCCACTCCTATGTTCCAATTCACTATATATTTATTTTCCACAACATCAAGTTAGTTTTGCAAAATCTCCAGCAATACAAATTTGGTATTTGTTTAGCACGCTTCACTCTACAAGACTGAGAAATTAATCTCTCGTGAGGCAGAGCTCCCTTCTGAGGTTTTCTAATACTTGTATTCCAGGATTCTCCGCGACACCGTGAGGGAACACAAAGCAGTAATAAGGGAAAAAGAAGAGACCGCACCAATGATCATCGTTTCGCTCATCGGCCTGAAGAAGTGCGGGAAGACCACCACAGCCGAGGCCCTTATCTCCGAGTTCAAGAAGCGCGGATTCCGGGTGGGAGCTATAAAGGTCATGCCCCATTCCACCTTCACCATCGACACCGAGGGAAAGGACACCTGGCGGCAGAAGCAGGCAGGTGCTGATTTCGTTATTTCACTTTCAAGGGATGAGATGGCCTACATCGAAAAAAAGGAAGGCAGGGCGAAACTAACGGATGCGCTTCGGTTGGTGCCGCAGGAAACCGACATCCTGATCTGCGAAGGCCTCACCGAGGATGATCCGAGGATATCGAGGATTGTTCTGGCTAAGTCAATGGATCTCCTAAAGGAGACGTTCAGGGTGAGGGGGATCGAAACCCGGGGGGAGGGAGGACAAAAAGGAAAAGGAGCTAAGATCATTGCCCTGTCCGGCATCATGGCGAATGAGGCGAGGGAGCACCCGGATTATCCGGTTTTCAATTGCACGGGGCCGGAGGGTGTGAAGGGCCTTGCGGATCTGATCATAGAGAAGGGCGGGGGAAACTGAAGAGAGCTTTAACCGATCACCCAACGGGTCCCTGCAAAGATTTCTCAAACGAAAAACTTAAGGGGAAGCTCGTGCTTGTAACTACATACCACGCCGGAGGAAATAACATGACAGAGATCGACAGCTACGAAAAGGGCCTTGAAGGAAGGAACGTGGCCATGCTCATAGACGGTGATAACGCCCAGCCCTCCTTGATAGATGCCATGCTCGACGAGGCCTCGAAGTACGGACAGATGACCTTTCGAAGGATATACGGAGACTGGACCACCCCGCAGATGGGCTCCTGGAAGCATACCCTGCAAACCCACGCCATCCAGCCGGTGCAGCAATTCCGGAACATTGCAGGGAAAAACGCAACCGACAGTGCCCTCATTATCGATGCCATGGACATCCTTCACAAAGAGGATGTTGATATTTTCGTTGTCGTATCCAGTGATAGTGATTTCGCCAGGCTTGCCACCAGGCTGAGGGAAGGGGGCAAGATGGTTATCGGGATTGGGCGGAGACAGACGCCGAACACCTTTGTGAAGGCATGCAACATCTTTGTATACACCGAAAACCTGGTGCCCCCGGAGCTCCAGGATGCACGGAAATCTATCGGGAAAAAGAAAAGCACGGTAAGTAAAAAGAAGGCCAGGGAGGATTCTGACCTTCGCAACCTGCTCCTGAAGGCCCTGGAACTGATCCAGAGCGAGGATGGCTCCGCACTCCTTTCCCAGTTAGGGATCGCCCTGCATAAGATCGACCCTGGCTTTGATCCGAGAACCTATGGAAAGAAGAAGCTGCTTGACCTCATTGAGATGTATCCCATAGTGTTCGAGGTTCAGAAGACCCCCTCCGGTGGACCAATGAGCATACGATTGAAGGAACTAAAGTGATGGAAATGGCGCAGTGGATGTCACGAATTTAGGTGTGATTGTTTTTTCCCGGGAATCATTCGCCCACCTTCTGCCCCACCGCGCCGGTAAAGAGCAGGCCAGACAGGATCGGGAATGGGACATCAAAACTGTAGTAGGTGGCCGAATACTCTATCGGGGCTGCGATTGGACTCCCGATCAGGATGGTGAGAGTACGGTAGAACCCAAGCATTGCAGCATAGTCCCCTAACGGGTAAAAAATTCCAATAAACTATATATATAAGTATACTCTAAAAGATGAAATGACACAAGTGTGTAGAACTCACTGACGGGTGCAAGCCTGAGGGAGTAACCAAGATTGCCCCACATGGGCTAGTCCTCCTCTATCGTCCTCTTCGAGGTTTTTGGGGCCCACGATTACAATCCCCCATAGAGAAGTTCAAGAAGTTGAGAATGATCAGGTATCGCAGTTACACGCTCTATGAACCTGTACCAGGGACTACCGCCCGTACCTTGAACCCTTCCTTCGTTTTTTCCACCGGTTGTTATGCAGGAATCTATTTGGGGTTACACAGATAACACACCACGATATCGAAAGAAACCTATATATACGATTTATTGATTCTCGCTTGTGTGAATTCCAAAACCATGACCTTAAATTACTTGAATTATGCCGATAGTACGTTGGAGGAGGCGAGGACCAAACCTGCAGAGGTGAAAGTAGGTCTTATCAAAGATGCACTAGCGACATTTGATGAAATACTCATATCAAAAGCAGTCTCTGAAGAAGAATGGCCAAGAATTTATGCTTATATCAGAAACAAAGAAGCAATTTGTTACCGAGATTTAGCACAAATTGATGGTAAGGAGGAGAATCTGACCAAAGCAATCGACTCCTATGAAGGGGCACTGAAGGTTTTCACTGTTGGGGAATACCCTGAAGACCATGCTACAATGCAGTATAACCTTGGAGTTTCTTACCGTGCTCTTTCGGATGTTAGGGAAAGGGAGAAGAATCTGACCAAAGCGAGCAACTCCTATGAAAAAGCACTGAAAATATTCACTGCTGAAAAACACCCCGGTGATTATGCCAGGACCCAATATAATCTTGGAAATGTCTACAGTATTCTTTCCGATGTTAAGGAAAGGGAGAAGAATCTGACCAAAGCGAGCAACTCCTATGAACGAGCACTGAATATCTTCACCATTGAGGAATACCCCGAGGACTATGCAAGGGTTCAATATAACCTGGGTATTGCTTACAAGGCCCTTTCGGATGTCAGGGAAAAGGAGAGAAATCTGACAAAGGCAATCCTTGCGTATAAAGAAGCACTGAAGATCCTCACTATTGAAGAACACCCTAAGGACTATGCTGCAACACAGTATTATCTTGGAATTGCGTATTATATGCTTTCGGGGATTTGGGGGAGTGAGGAAAATCTAACCAACGCAATCCTTGCGTATGAGAATGCTCTAAAAGTATATTCGATTAGGAAATACCCGGGGGACTATGCTGCAACACAGTATTATCTTGGGATTGCCTACAGCGAGCTTTCTGAAGGTAGGGACAAAGAAGCAAATGTGATAAAAGCAATCCTGTCCTATGAAAATGCTTTGAGGATATTCACTATTGAGAAATACCCTACTGACTATGCCAGGACACACTATAATCTTGGAACTGCCTACAGTGACCTTTCTGAACTTAGGAATAAAGGAGAAAACCTGACCAAGGCGATCCTTGCGTATGAGAATGCTCTAAAAGTATATTCGATTAGGGAATACCCGGGGGACTATGGTGCAACACAGTATAACCTTGGAACCGCCTATGGGGATCTCTCGGAGGTAATGGATAAGGAGGAGATTCTGACCAAGGCAATCCTTGCGTATAAAAATGCGCTGAAAGTATATACCTCTGAAAGGCACCCCGAGGACTATGCCAGGGTTCAATATAATCTTGGTATCGTTTACAGCGATATCTCAGATGTCAAGGATAAGGAAGAGATTCTAACCAAGGCAATCAACTCCTATGAAGGAGCACTGAAAATATTTACTGTTGAAAAATACCCCGAGGACTATGCTGCAACACAGTATAATCTTGGAACCGCCTATGGTGATCTTTCTGAGTATAGGGATAAAGAAGAGAATCTGGCACTAACAATCCATGCGTATCAAAATGCCCTGAAAGTATACACCTTTGAAGTATATTCTAACGACTATGCCGCAACACAGTATAATATTGGTGTTGCCTACAGAGCTCTTTTCAGTGTGTGGGATAATGAGGAGAATCTGACAAAGGCAATCCATGCGTATGAAGAGGCACTAAAAATATTCGCCTATGAAAGAAATCCTATTCCCTATGCGACAACTCAACATAATCTCGGAATGGCCAATAAAACTCTTTCCGAGGTTAGGGACAAGGAAGAGAACCTGTGGAAAGCAATAAACGCATACTGGGAAGCACTGAAAACGTTCACTCCTGAAAAATATCCTGTCGCCTATGCTGACACACAGTATGATCTTGGTGTTGCCTACAGGGCCCTCTCAGAGATCAAAGACAAGGAAAAGAACCTGAACAAAGCAATCCTCGCCTATAAAGAGGCTTTTAGTATCAGGGCCATCGATAACTATTTTATTTCAATGAAATATGC
>DAOVMN010000107.1 GCA_030630685.1 Thermoplasmata archaeon
TATGCACACTTACCAAGCCTCACGGCCTACTATGCGATCACACCTGTATTACATTCTAATACAACAGGGCAAGGCACAGACGATCACCATGCAGAAGATCATGCAGCAGAACATGAACCCCATCCCGCCGAACCAGGGGAAATCGTCAGGGTCATCATCAACCTCGTATTCAAGGTTGTATGTCATACTTCCCTGGGGTTTGGCATCGGAACTCCTTGCGTTGTCCTTGTTGTCCACGATGAGATAATAATTCTGGTCATCCTCTATGGTATAATCGTCATCTACCCCAAGCGTATTCTCTCTGGAAAAAGATGGGGTAAAATACTTTCCATCCCGATAGTTGTTATATTGCTGCTGGGAGAGGATGTAGATATCCACCTTTACCCCCTGCGTGACCTCGAAATCAATCTCAACCTCATCATCCGAACTTGTGTAGAGGGTATAGCGGTCGTAGTTATCCTTGGAAAGGGTTCTGCCCTTGTAAGTCCGGGATTCCCCAGAGGCATTTTGGAGAGGGAGGGTTGAAAAAACAACAAGAACAATCAATAGCAGCAATAAGCAAATGTTTCTGCCATTCCATTTCCTTTTCATATCATCACTCCTCAATATTCCGGCTCCTGCGGAGGCCTCTCCCTGCTTTGTTCACCATGGTCCCTCTCGTCGGGTCCGGGAGTTGGCGGCATTGGCTGCTGGTATTGCTGGAGCGGCCGGTAGCCTTGCGGAGGTGGCTGATAACCTGGAGGCCCCCGGGGCGGCGGATAATATGGTTGGGGTGGGGGATAGTAGGGTTGCGTGGGAACCACAACGGTAGACGGCTTCTTTTGTCTCACAATGAGCCATATTATCACCACGATAACGATGATTATCCCTACACAGCACACAGCGACTATCGCTATTGCGTAACCTAAAAACTCCTCCAGTTCCTCCCAGTTTTCGTCATATTCCAAATCATAAACGATATCACCTGTTGGTTCTGCATCAGAGGAATGAACATTGTCCCGATTGTCCACGACAATATAGTATCTCTGGTCATCCGGATAATCCCATTTTTCATTCACTGAACTGGTATTCTCTCTTGAGAAGGAAGCAGTGAACGACTCATTGGATTTGTATCTCTTGAATTGACCAGAGCTGATTATGTAAAGGTCCGCGTTCGAACCTTTTTTAACTGTGAATTTGATGGAGATCTTATCCTCCTTCGATGCATATATACTATAGCAATCATATTGATCCCTATCCACCTCTTTGTCTTTATAGTAACCGGCCTCTACCTTTTCTGAGGAAATTAGCAACAGTGAAGCAAGGACCAAGGCAATGGTGAGGTATATCACAAACAATTTTGATATTTTCTTGTCGAAACTCATTGAAAGCCTCCCTGGACAACTATCCTGAAAGAAAATGAGATTGTTCTTAATAAAGTTTGCTGTCCCTGAGGCGTTGCACCTAAAGTCCAGTTTGACTCAAAAATCCTACCCGCTGACCTTAAAGTCCGAGTCGTGAAGCTAAAGTCTGACCAAAAAGTGAGTTTATGTGCAAAGCCGTGATGTGAAAAACCGATATATCCCTTATTGCTCGTTTTCTTCCTTTTCTACAGAGGCTCTTTGAGTTAATACGAGATTCTCAGAAGCAAAGAGATTCACACCTTTAACTTCGTTTAGGTAAAAGTGACATCTGCAATATAATTCCCACACTAATTTCCATAATTTTGAATCTTTCTCGATTTCTTCTACGTTTAGCTTCAAGAATAGTGCTTCTTTGAAATCAATAACCTTCCCATGTGATTTGTATTTTATACCTTCACACAACCACTCAGCGACTTTCTTTGCTTGGTCATGATCTTCTTTCAGCATCCCTTTACCTAACCATTTTTCTGCCATTTCTTTGGCGTGCTCAATAGAATTAGCGCATATTGATATAAGCTCAGGTTCTATTTTGTCTAATATTGGTAGATACATCTCTAAAGGGTCCGGGTCTTTTTTAGCCTTTACGTTTTTTCTGATGTAATCCAATCCAGATAAAAACGCTTGGGCGGGAAGGGGATATCTGTCCGGTCTAAATATTATTTGAGGATCAACAGGGCCTAACTCAGAACTATATCCCATGAGTATTTTGTCAGAACCTAATGATATTAGGGTTGCTGCGCTTTTTGCATAATCTGGGATAATAACATTGAATTCTTTTTCAAAATGCTTTCTACACATGATCAGAATTTTTTCGGCTGCATCTGGTTCGCCACCAGGACTGTTTATCAGTAAGTCACCTTTTTTTGTATGATCGATTGATGACAGAATATCTTCAAAACCGAAAACATCAGCCCGCGTTATCATCCCAAAAGGAGCCTGTGAATTTGTGATGTAAACTATCAACTTTCTCCCAGTGATTTTTTCGATATTCTTTATTTTCCTTTTTATTATTTCAGCTCTTGCATCTGGGCTATGTTCATGCAATAATTTGGCAAAAATAGGTTTGTTTTTCATTGACTTCACTCTGCATGCCAATATTCGATTTTATTTTTGAACCTCTGAGCAGGTTTTTTGTTTCTTCTGATTTGATCAAGAATCCTCCTAAACCTCTCAATTTCGGCAGAATATCTGCTGTCCTTGCTCTCCTTAACCATATCTTGAATGTTTTCCATGGGCATGATAAGATTCCTCCGGCTTGCTGTTTGGGGCGTATAGTGAATGTATTGTTTGTTATGTTATAAATAATTTTTCACGTTGATTGCACCTAAAGTCCGTTTTGACCTTAAAGTCCGAGACTTGACCTTAAAGTGTGGTTTTGGGTCAACTTCAGGTGCAAAGCCCTCCCCGGAATTGTCGTGGTCTCGACGGCATAAAAGATAAATATCAATTGAAACCATCTCAGAGTATGTTAAACAAGTTTACCGCAGCAGTGATTCTGCTCCTTATGATCATACCGGTTTCCACAGCTTTGGCTTCATCCACCCCGCCCAACCAGGCTGTTATCGACCCGGCCTTGAGACACCGGCTCTCCGGGTCGGAAGAGCACGAGAGGGTGGAGGTGATCATCCGGTTCCACGATGCAATCGAGGAGCGGGACCTTGCCTATCTGCGGGTCCACGGCTTCAGGATATTCCGCACCTTTGAGGTAATGCCGGTAGTGTATGCCGAAGGGGAAAAGAAGGAAATAGAGAGACTTTCCAACTGCGAAAGAATTAGATGGATAGAGTTCAATGCCCCGATGCAGTATTACATGAACATGACAAAATACACCATCCAGGCAAGGGATGTCTGGCTGAGCCAGATACGCGACGGGGACGATGTTTTCCCACCCATCAACGGCTCAGGTGTCACGGTGGTGGTGCTGGATTCCGGTATCGACGGCACACATCCCGACCTGGATTACAACCCTGTGGACATCGAGAACGGAGAGAAACCGCAGCCCGGTCAAAAGGTGATAACGAATGTCAAAAAGGATCAGGATATTGCAGGAGAACCCTTCAGGCCCTTTGAAATCACGGATACCTCCTCGGGCCACGGGACCCACTGCGCCGGGACTGTTGCGGGGAACGGTCAGGCCTCTGCCGGAAGGATCAAGGGAATCGCCCCGGGAGCCTGGCTCATCGGGGTCAGCATGGGCGAGGGCTTTGCCACCATCGACGAGTACAGCGGGATGGTCTGGGTGTACGAGCATTCCCGACCAGGTAACAATCCGGCGAACATCCGCGTGGTGACCAATTCCTGGGGACCCGGATTCCCCTTTGACAGCTTGGACCCGAATGACGCCACTGCCGGGGTGATCAACAAGCTGGTGCACGAGAACAATGTGGCTGTGGTGTTTGCGGCAGGGAACGCCGGAGGGGGACATCATGATGGAGACGCGGATACCGTGAACATCTTTGCAAAGGTTCCTGCGGCCATCGGTGTGGCAGCGGCCTCAAGGGACGGGAAAAGCATTGCTGATTTCTCCTCCCGCGGGGATAAGGATAGGGTAGAGACCTGGCCGGACATCACCGCGCCTGGTGTGAATATCTGGAGTGCGGCCGCTCGTGCAACCCTGATAGGTGCAGGTGTGGGGCTTCTGGACCTCACCCGGGATGAGAATGACCCGTATTACCTGGCCATATCCGGCACCAGCATGGCAACCCCTCATGTGGCCGGGCTTGTTGCACTGCTCTATGAGGCCTGCCCCTCCATGACCATGTCCGAGGCAAAGGAGGACTACGAATGTGAGCTTCCCTTGGTGATCGAGGACAACAGCGGGAGCTTCGAGGGCGGCCCATATTATTTCTCAGACCCCAGGATCCATGAATCCGAGCTTATCCTCAAGCTCACCGCGGACTACATCCCCGCGGAGGAGGGCAACGGCGTCCCCCTGATAAACGGCTCCACAAGGGCCGGATTGGCGGATAGGACCTATGATTTTGCCCAGGGCTACGGCCTCGTGAATGCGAGGAAGGCGGTGGCACTTGCGCTCAAATTACAGTACATGAGAGACCCGGACGGGGACGGCGAGGTGGAGCATCCGGAGGTAACGGTTTTGGATGCGTACAACAAATCCTATGAGAAGATAATCAAGCAGGGAAGATATTCCAGGAAAACGGACAGGATCTCCCATTCCTGGTTCGGTGAGTTCGTGGACATCGACAGAACTCTTGCAACGGAATCCTCGGTCTACACCAACTATGTCCCCATGGCGAACCAAAAGCACAGCGTTCACATCCCAGAGGATACCGAGGAGCTTACAGTGGAATTCAGATACAACCCGCTCCACATCCGATATGAGAACATCACAGACATACCGGAGGGAAGCTGGGGCTATCTCGTCTTCACCATCGATGTGGACGAGGATGGGGAATACGATTACCCGGACCAGCACCCGATAATCCCGGACCCCACTCGCATAATCGACCCCACCAAGGAGCAGGAGGTAATAGTGCACATAGACTTCTCTTCCGCTCCTTTCGCAGGTGCCAGGGGAAGGAACTGGACCTTCGATGTCTTAGGCTACGCCGGTGGTATCGGCTTCATTGGCAAGGGTGCACGCAACGAGTATGATATGAGGCTCATTTTCCGGCTTGATGCGGATGAGAAGCCAAAGATACCCTACACAGACTTCTGGTTCGAGGAGCCCTCCTCGCAGTATTACGAAGGCAAGGTCTACCTCAACCAGAACTGGTATGTCCTGAAGGCGAAGGACGATTCGGATGACGATTTCAAACTCTCCGCCGAGGTGGGCGTGGCCATGATGCTCATTATCGCTTTAGGCCTGACAGGCTCCTGGCTCTACCTCAAGAAGAAGTTCGGGCTTCTACAAAAGTGAGACGATGAGTGAGCTTTGCCTCGAATGCGGTGGCCCAGGGGGGCAATACAACCATACATGCGAGGATTGCTTCCGTGCCTCCACCGAGCCCTCCAAGCTCCCACAGGTCCTCAAGATGAAGATATGCCTGAGATGTAATTACATGGTCAATCCATCGACAAACCAGAGGGTTGTGGAATGGGAAAAAGGGATCGAAGAGGTGGTTCGGGATGCCCTTGTCCTTCACAAAAGTGCCGCTCTAAGGTCCCTTGAGATCGATCGACATGAGCGGGACGATTATCTCATGGACCTGAGGGTTGGTGCAGGATGCGACATAATGGGACTAAAGTTTACCCAGGAGCACACCTCCGAGCTCCGAATTACCTACGGTGTTTGTAATCGATGCAGCCGACAGTACGGGAACTACTACGAGGCCATTATCCAGCTCAGGGGAGGGAGGCGATCGCTTTCCGAGGAAGAACTTGACTATGCTGTTGGAGCGGTGGAGAAGAGGGTTGCCGGGTCAGGCGCGGAGAACGCTTTTATCACAAGGGCCGAGAGGATACACAGGGGCCTGGATTTCTATCTTGGGGATAAAAGCCTGGCAAAGGAGATAGCAAGGGAACTGCAGCATTATTTCGGGGGAAGTTACCTTGAGAGCTTTTCCTTGGTGGGCAGGAAGGACGGAAAGGACGTCTACCGCACCACCTACTTGGTGAGGGCCCCGGATTACCGGGCAGGGGATTTTGTGAGCTACCATAATCGCATATTCCTGCTGGAAAAGGCAGGCGAGAAATCAGCAGCCATCTACAATCTTATCACAGGAAAGAGCAAAACGCTTAAGGAGCGGGAGCTGGACAAACTCAAGGTGATCGAGGGGGATGTCGTGGAGGCGGTGGTGGTGAGCATATCCGAGAAGGAGGCACAGCTTCTCGACCCGGTGAGCTACAAGACCGTGTCCGTGCTTACACCAATTCCTCTTACGCCCGGGGAAACTGTCAGGGTGTTCAGGTACGAGGGGGGGCTGTATTTGGTACCCACTTCTTATGCAAAAAAGTGATTTTTTGAATGCTTTTCTGATTAGTGGTATATTGAATTAAGTTGGGCATAACGATAGTAGGATTTATTAATGTGATTAACGTTAGAGTCTATTCAATGATTATAGAAGTAATTGGAGGTTGGCTAAAAGTAATTGTTGGCTTACTAATAGTAGCGTTAATGAGTTGGGGCGTAGCAAGATTACTAAATTCAATTTTAAAGAAAAAGGACAATAGTGAAATAGTTGAGTTACTAATGAACCGGATCCAGACATTAGAATTTGAGAAGGATGATCTTAGAGGTTCGATGCAAAAGGAAAAAGAACATCAGACAGCCGATAAACAACAAATAATCAGTGCTTTAAAGCGTAAGGGGATCTCAACTGACAAATTGATTGAAAGATATAACAAACCCTTATTTGCAATTTTAATATCTTATGCAAGTCAGAAGAAAAAGAATGAGAAAGGGAAGCTTCAAAAATATTCATTTGTTAAAGAAGAATTGAAAAGATATAACTCAAAATATCTCGGGGGTACAGATACCCTAATTCCACCAGCAAAAGTTCCATTATGGATAAAAAATGAGAAGGATTTGAAAAAATGGTTCGAAAAAGATATTCTAAAAGGTAGATCTTGCAAATTGAAATTTCTATCCCTAATTGATTTGAAAAAGGGAACCACATGGGGTAATTATTTACCATATAAACAACGGCAACCAGCACACTTTGCTATTGGGGAAGTATTGAATGTGGATGACGTATTTACTGAAGATCAAATTAATACAATCTCTTTGAGTCAAATAATAAGAGATGGTGATATAGGTTGGTTAGCATCCTCGATTTTAAATGAAAAGGAATTGGAAGGAATTTTGAAGGATCAAACAGTTATTGAAATGGAATTGGGAAATCCCTCTTTAAGGAATTTAACTAAAGACGATATGATTCCCAAGATATCCTCTGTGTTATCAGATTATATTGAA
>DAOVMN010000466.1 GCA_030630685.1 Thermoplasmata archaeon
CCTAATGAATGTCCGGTATAACTACACGAACATATAACCAATTTCCGTGGTTGAATTCTCATCAACAAGCCTCATTATGTTACTGGCTGCAGCGCGGAGATCCGCCAAATCCGTGTCATCCGCGTTCCTATTCGCTACCTTACAACATTATCCCATCTCGATACCTCGATTCCTCCGAAAAGTTTTAAATACTCAATTATCACGCGGTGACACGACACCGCCATGCGGGAGGCAGAACATGAAGAGCTACATACATATCATTCTGGTAACTGCGCTTGCAATTCTTTTTACCATGGTCGTTCTTTCCATCGCCTGCGAGGAAACGAAGGGAAACGTGGATATCTACGATGCCTATACCGATCATAATGAAAAACATCTCCAGTGGAACGAATACGCGGGCAGCCATTTCGGCTACTACAAGGTATTCCGGGACGATGCGCACATCGGAACCGTCTACGAACAGGAAAATCCACAGTTCCATGATAAGGGCATAACCGGTGGCAACTACACCTATCGGATCGAGGCTTACAATAATAACGATGTCATGACGGAACAGTCAAAGGATTACGAGGTGGATACCCAGTTTGGCGGCGGCTCGATGCTCTTTGATGTTGTGCTCACCCCTGTCGGTGGTCCCTACAATTTCAGCAAGATGGTTGAACAGGAATCAGGGGCGAATCTGACAGTACAGCCAAATACCGTCATCACCGGCGGCGCCCCTCTGAACATCACCGCGAACCAGAAGATCGTGGACAACATCACCATCCAGGGAGGGCTGCGCTTCAAGTTCAGCGACGGGGTCATCGTGCGGAATTGTGTCTTCGACATCACGGGAAGCAAATTGTACCCACCACCGGGTATCCAGTTCCTCGGATGCAACGACACAGAGGTCTACCTCAACGAGTTCGCGGACTACGAACCGGTTGCATGGCCCTTCACCGCCAGTCCTATCCTGTTCGGCAACTATGAAGATGACCCGTTCAGGAGCGAGAACGCCACCATCCACCATAACTATTTCCACGACAACTACTACTGTATCGATGCCTATGATCTGGGCAATTCCACCATCCACAACAACACGTTCGAGGATAACTACGGATCGATATGCATGATCGACGCGTGCTACAATATCGATATATTCGACAACAATCTCACGCGGAACTGGGGCATTGGTATCCACATAAACGACGGGTATTTCCCCGTCTCCCAGTCATCGGGTCACAGGGTATGTGGCAATAACTTCATTGAGAACGATGAAGATCTATACATGGACGCGGACAATGTGACAATAGAGAACAATACCGCCAGGGACGGGGTAACGGGATTCGAAATCGTTGGCAATGACAATATCATCCGTTTCAACGACCTCTCAAGTGACGACAACGAGACAGGTACTGGTGTTGAGTGCTCCGGCGAACGCTGCCTCGTGGCATGGAACACTATTGTGGACTTCCGGTGGGGCGTGAGCATCGGCGACGACAGAGACACCCGGAACATCACGGTGGAGTACAACTTCATCGAGGACTGCGGTGATTATGGTGTCTATTTTAGCGGCTACAATTACCATTACAATAACATCGTCAGGAACAATTCCATCGTGCGCTGCGGCATCAACCTGGGCAGGTTCGAACACTGGCCACAGGGCGGCGGCATCTACCTCTCCCGCGCGAAAAACACCCTCATCGAGAACAACACCATCACGGACAACCATGGCGAGGGCGTCTGCGTCCATTACTATTCAGACCACAATGTCATACAGTACAACAATATCTCCGGCAATCGCAACAACGGCATCCG
The DNA here is from genome assembly GCA_030630685.1 of Thermoplasmata archaeon. GTDB lineage: Archaea > Thermoplasmatota > DAOVMN01 > DAOVMN01 > DAOVMN01 > DAOVMN01. The sequence goes on from DAOVMN010000466.1 coordinate 1,798, forward strand.
CCTGTGGCCCCAGTATAAATCCATCGACGATATCCGGATACTCCACAACAACATATCCGGCAACGAGCGCTGCGGCATCTTCATCTGGGGCAAGGATAACGTCAATGACGGGTACAGTCAC
>DAOVMN010000440.1 GCA_030630685.1 Thermoplasmata archaeon
CCTGACTGCATCTGGTATCTGATTCTGATTTTCTTCAGGTACTCTCATTTTCATTCACCCCCCTTCTTTTCCATCATTCCAATCACTTCCTCAATCTTCTTCAGAAATTCCTCTGCACTTTCAAGAATATCCTCCGCCTCTTCCTCACCAAACTCCAGTTCGATTCCGTAATCTGCCTCTTCTCTCTGCTCTTTTCCTATGATAAGTGCTTTCCCATACATCTCATCAACGAATCCTGTTTTCACGAATTCCAGACCAAACTGCCTGATTACGCCCCGGTGGGTCTTTGGATACACCTGTTTCATTGAAAGAAGCCCTCTGGCTGCGTGGTACATGGAATAGTATGCCCGGTTGATGGCTGCCCTCCAGTAACCACCTGTCATAAGGTAATCTGCCTCTTCCAGAAAATCTCTCGCCTTCTCGATATATTTCAAACATTCATCAGGCAACTGTCACACCTTCCTTCATCACATTCAGGATAAACGGATTATGTTTTTCCTTCAGCAATCGATACTCCCCGGGAGTCAGGATTTTCAGAGAGATATATTCATCATTTTCAAGAAGGATTCGATAAGATACATCAACGAGTTTCTTCCAGCCGTCCTTTTTCTTTCCATTCCACACCACCAGCATGTCGATGTCCGAGTCTTCGTTAAAATCCCCACGAGCCATGGAACCAAAAAGGATGATTTTTTCAACACCCCTGATTTTCATGGCTTCTTTTTTGAACCTCTCGATTGCTTTGTTACTGCTTTCAGAAAACCTTTTTTTTTCGGTTTCCATTTGAATTTTGGCTTCTGTCGTTACAATAGACATGCAAGATCCTCTTTTTTTGGTACCAAAAACACAGAAGGAATGCTTTCAGGATAATGCTTCAGCGCCTCATCCTCAGCAGCTTTTGGTTTGTCTTTTACTGCCACAACTTCTTCTTCGACAACAGCGATGTACTTTCCGGGATAGGTGTCCACCAGTTCTCTAAAGTGGTTCCTGATCCAGTCGTATGATTTCATGGTTTCACAGCCTTTATTCCAGCTTCTTCCCACAGTACGCACAGACCTTCCATTTCAGATCCACCGTCCTTCCGCAGTGCGGACATATCCTTCCACCCGCACCGGGCCTTCCAGCTCCCGCACCCAGGACCTTTGAGTATTCTCCCATCATCTTCAGGTGGTGCTCCCTCTCCCGTCCCTCCGCCTCCTTGAAGGTATCCAGATCGTACTTTGCCTTTTCGGCCTCGATCCTTGCCTTCTCCACTTCCGCCTGCTTTTCCAGCTCCTTTGTCCTCAGCTCGGTCTCCTGGAACTCTTTTATCTTCTGGGCCTTCATCTCCTCCTTCAGCTCGACCATTTTCTCCAGGGTCTCCATGTCCTGCACGTCCTCCAGCTTTTCCAGTTCCATCTGTGTGAGCTTCTCGTTCCTGTACCGCTCGACTGCCTTGCCGTGGGTGATGTCCTTCGCCTCTTCCGCTTTGAGCACCTGGGTCTTCTGAAGTTCACCTCTTCGTTCACTATCACGGATAACCCTGACAAAATCCGCATCCTCCATATCCGCCTCCAGGGTTTTTCTTGCAGCATACATGCGGGTGCGGTCGTAGTCTGTCTCCACGAAGCGGGCGTAGAGCTCCTGTAAAAGGATGCCCCACATATCGAGGGTCTTCCTCAACTGCACCATCGCCTCGGTTTGCAGGTCCTTCACCACCCTTGTGTCCCCATGGAACTCCTCGGCATCATGCCGCGCAATAACCGGGGAAAATACCTTGGCACTCATCTCCTTCAGGATCTTGTTGTTGATCACATCCCTGGTAAGGGTCCTTCCCTCGGTCTCGAAGCCGTCGAAAACCTCCCGTTTTCTGAAGATGCCTTTTTGCCTGTATCTCGGCACGAGATATTCCTTCATGAAGTTCAACAGCCTTGGGGCATCGTTCACATTGAGCTGCATCTTAACCGTTGCCTGCCCCTTCAGCGGGATGTAATCCTTTGTTGTGCCCTCGAATGGGGCATCCAGCTCGAAGGGCCGGGTATCCACAAAAAGGAATACCGTATCCTTTCCTATGCCTGTCTTCCTGGCGAACCAGTTCCTGAATCCCCCTGCAATACCGTTCAGGCGGGTCTGTGTGAGCACCTCGTCGATCTTACCGTCCTCTATTATAATCAGGGCCTCGCCCGGCCCTAAAACGATGTCCTGCTTCCTGAATCCTTTGATAGCTCCCTTCTCGAACATCCGGGCGACCGTGC
>DAOVMN010000305.1 GCA_030630685.1 Thermoplasmata archaeon
AGTGCCACCACTAATACCACAAAAATGGTCTTGCTATTGTTCATGTTTCGTCCTCCTCACGTACACATTTACCATTTTGGTCATGTGTAACGCGGTAATAATACGTTATGCAATCATGGTATTTATTGTTTGTGTTATTTTGGGATTTTTTTTCACCTCAAGATATTTATATCTGGTTTACCGAGTTTCCTTCATGAAGCTCACAGCAATCATTTCCACCCTGATGCTCTGCCTCATGATGATCCCCATCGCGAATAATGGAGAAATGGCATCTTATTCCGAGGATGATGAAGAGCATGAGTTAGGAAACGAATTTTCACCATGGCTCTCGCATCAGGAGGTTGTTCCGATGAGGCGAGCCACTTTGGTCCGGCATGACAACGAGGGATTATGGGACGATTATGCCTATATGGCCGCAGTTCCTACCTCGGTGTTCAGCCACAAAGGGGGGCTCTATTCCTCTCCTCTACTGTTCTACAACCCGCCATACGAAGCACAAGGGAATGCAGACCTCACCATGAACTCATACCAGGGCCTGGACTATTTCATGCAGGACTGGGGGGCCGTCGCGCAGATAGAGGAGCTTGAGCTGATCGACGTTCCGGCCGGGGATATACCATGGGAGACAGGAAACCATACCGAGCTCACGGGCACTGACATCTATTCCCTCTCCTCCGAGCTTGCGCTTCGCCACTGGGAATCATCGGACAGGGCGGTTGTGGCAGTGGTAAAGGATTACCCCGAGGTCCCGAAGGACGATCATGCGGAAGGAGAATTGAACGGCACAATACCCGCGTTGCCCCTGAAAAACGAGGAATTCTACGGCACAAAATCGGTAGGCATCGCCCCGGTCTACCACAACTTCACCATCGACTATGGGTATTCTTACCTCCACGCCCGAATGGAATGGGGGATGGTATGGACAGCGGGGAGCGAGGAGAGAGGGAAGGACCTTGACCTTCAGGTGTACGACTGGCAGCTTGGGGAGGTAGCGGCCAGCGAGAACTGGAATGTGATCGACACGCCTGGTGTGAGACCGTATGAGGACACCTCTTCGTGTATCTACCACCCCGGACCCTGGGCGGCTGCTGTTACCTATATGCCTACCGAGGCACTCGAGGATGAGGCCTGCACTCCACCCGAGGCACCCTGGGACTCCGATGCCGACTATGAGATATACATCACGGAATACCCCGGTACCACCCTCACAATTCCGGAGGAGACCTTCTTCATGACCAGGAACGCTCATTTTGAACTTACTTGGGCAGGCGGGGGAGAGCTTTCTCTCCTTGTGCGTGAGCCCGCCGGGGCTGAGGTAGCCCGGGCAACAGGCAGCTCTCCACTCGAACTGAATATCGAGCAGCTTGGGGAAGGAGAGTACTCCGTTACTGTCGCACGGATGACGGACTCCGATACTGAAATCGAATTCGGGCTCTCCTACTCCTGGGAGGCCTCCAAGGACAGAAGGGAAGGGGAAAGCCTTTCCTCCGCGGCCAATGGAGCTGTATGGGCCTCCATGAAAAACTGCCCGCTTCTCTATGTAAAACCTCGGGACATCCCCTCGAAGGTGGAAAAAGCACTGAACAAGCTGGGTGTCAAGGAAGTCTATCTCATGGATTTCGGAGACCGGTTTGACGAGGACCTGAATTCCATCCGCGGGCTGCTGGAGAAGAAGATAAAGATTCATCACTACACAGAAGCCAAGGACTTCTATCACAAGATATCCGATAAGAGCGGACAGAACGACATCGTCATCACCACCATGGACCCGTGGACCTACTGGTATTCGGAGGATGGACCCCAGGGAGAGGAGGATGGGAGTCGGTTTATCGGCCCGGCTGCTTTTGCGGCAGCGCACCACGGCGCACCCGTCCTTATTATGGAGCTTCATCCCGGCCTCTCCAATCCCCAGGCCTGGCACAACCGATTCTGGCTCGAGGCTCATGGTAACCGGAAGCCTCCATCAGTGGGCTGCATGGTACTCACAGGGCACGAGGCTTATGATTTCCTGGGAGAGATCGGCCTTGACAGGGAAGGAAAGGAATCCATCCTCACAGTGGCCGGACAGTTCGACATCGGAACAGCCTGGGACCGGATGTTAGTGGGGAAGGCGAATGCAGGAAGGATCCTTGGGACACCGGTGGACACCTCATACTGGGTTTGCAGGAGTATCTTCTATCCCACTCTAATCTACGCAAATCCCGCGGTTAATGTGGAAATCGACCCACACCAGGGACAGAGGATAACCGGTTCAACGAGCATCTTCCCTGCGCCTGAAGCCGCTATTGTCATCGATCCGGGCGGAGAGGTGGAGGTGGAAAATCCAAATCTTTACACATGGGTATCCCAAAGGCATAGATTCAATGAACGAGCCGGAAGGGACGGATACTGGGGCTGCGATTACACCACCGCCTCGGGCATCACCCCTTTCAGAACGCCAAGCAGCAACCCGATCGACAAGGGGAACTCCAACTACCGGCATGACCCGAATGCAATGTACTGGCCCGATATGACCACCTCCGAGGTCATACCATTCTACGGGGAAAAAGCAGGATTTGACTCCGTGTATTCAACGGCCTGGGAGCCTGTGTCCGAGAACCTGAACAGGGGCGTCATCCTCTGGATCGAGGGGGCACACGGCACCAACTCCGGTGGCGGAAGGATCGGGTTCTGGAACCCGGAGACACAGCAGGAGAAGAATCCCTGGAGGGCATACGAGAAGGGAGGATGCACAGAGGAGATCGAGGGGATCAACGAGATAACAGAGAATCCCTGGGCCGCTGGACCGGATACCATGCGCTCGGACAAGAACACGGGAGCGGATATCGAGCCTGGCTACGACGGCCTGGTGATCGCCATCCTGGAACAGCTCGACCGTACCACTTCCACCAATGGCTACGATTTCGACAGGGATATCGACAACCTTCATAGCGTCGGTATCAGCGGGAGTTCATGCATGATCTCCAATACCTATCTCCATGTTGCCATGATCAGGCACGGAAGCGCCTTCCAGTTCATCGATCCCTGGCTCACATCCTGGTATTCAGCCTTCGCTATGGAGACCTTCATTCGGGATATCGCCCTTGGCCTTACCGTCGGGGAAGCGTATGCCAACAGCATACACCATGTTGGGATAGAGTACCTCACAGGCCAGTGGTGGTGGGACATCTTCGAGAACGTGGTCTTTTTCGGTGACCCGGACCTAAGGGTTTACAGCCCGGAATACTCCTGGGAGGAACCAGAAGTGATTTCAATTCAGGGGCTTAACCTTGGAGGGCACACACCCGCGGGAGCAAGCAAGCATCCGAACGAGATCGAAGCTGAGTACGCTTTCCTGGTGGCCGCCGGCGCCGGGGTGGTTATAGCGGGGGGGGCGGTGACCTGGGGGATGAAGGGGAAGAAAAAGGACGATGAGGAAAAAGAGATTTTTGAGGAGAAAATGCGGAAAGAGGATGTGGAGTGGGAGTA
>DAOVMN010000354.1 GCA_030630685.1 Thermoplasmata archaeon
AACGGCACCTGCTCTGTGGATTGGAAGGCCATCTACGGCTCCCACACCATGAAGATCATTGCGGATCCCGATGGAAGCGATGGCGGGCCGGATGAATATGAAGTCACCCTTAATGTGACTCAGTCCACCTACTCCGTAGTCCTGTACCTGCCGCATAATGCCTCCTGGATCAAGAACTCCCAGACCAACTACTACTACATCAAGGTGACCAACCGGGGAAGCAGCTCGGATACGATCGACCTCTCGCTTGAAATCAAAAGATACGGGAGCGATCCCTCCGGATGGAAGGATATAAAGCTTGACGAGGATTCGGTTAACCTTGACGACGGGGAAAGCACCTATGTGAAGCTCTCTGTGAAGTATCAGACGGCTAACATAGACTATACCGCGGAAGCGGTGGTGAAGGTGACAGCCCAGAGCCAGGGTGATTCCACAAGAAGCGATATAATATACGCAACCACGAATGTGATCCGCGACATTCCCATACTCTATGTGGACGATGATGGACAGCACGCAAACAAAGCAAGGGGAGGCTATCTCGTTAGTTTTGATCCACCTCCAGATGGGGGTCAATATGGTCCTGAGACCGATGAAATCAACCTGGGGGCCCTGGAAGTGAACTACAAGGGGCTCTACCACCACATAGAGCTGCCAGGGGATTACCAGCCCGGCGGTCACCCAGGTGGCTCAACTGATCAAGGAGACAGCGGTCCGCCCTATGATGCGAGCCATGGGATCAGCCCGTATACTGTTGATTCTAAACGGGTCTATCTCAAGGACTATGATGTGGTGATATGGGATACAGGGTATTCCGAGACCCTGACAGCCTCAGGAAACAGTTGGGACAGGTGGGACGCAACACATGCCTGGTACGACCAGAGCGAGATCATGACGTACCTGAAGAACGGCGGTGCCATCCTATGGCAGAACAACAAGGGGACAGAGTGGCATGACCACCAGGCAGGTTGGTACACCAACCCGCTCTACACCAACTATTTCAAGGCGGACAGGTGTATACAAGAGGGTGGTCTTGGCTACGAGATAGTCGGGGTGGCCGATGACCCGGTGGGCACAGGTGTGGAGGTAGAGAACTCCTTTATCTATTCCCTTCCTGGGGACAGATCGGATTCCATTTTCCCAAAGAGTGAGGCACATGGTGTTTATTATGCCGGCAGCGGCGGCTACAACACCATCCGGTACGAGCATCCAAGGGAATCCTCCTCTAACCAGAGATACAAGAACATACTCCAGACCAAGCAGTGGGCCAGCTTCGGGGATTATAATGATTACGACCATCCCATGAGGGTGAGGTCGGTCACCCAGTCCATGAGCTGGTTGGGGGTACCACCGAAGAATGCGCCGGAATACGACCTTGGCATCAAGAGCATCGAGAGCCCATTCGGGGAATATGTCAATCCAGGGGACAGCATCCCCTTGGAGGTTATGGTAAAGAATACCGGGCATAAGGACATTACAACCCAATTCTCGGTGAAATTCAAGGTAAAGGACATGGATAGCGGGAGCCCAGTATTCCAGAAGACCGTGGATGTGAACGATGATCTCAATGCGACTGATGATATCCTGGTCTCCACATCCTGGGACACCAACAGGCCGATAGATGGCCATCATTACAATGTCACTTTCGAGATCTCCTACGGCGATGATGGGGACTCGGACAACAACGAGATGTACACCCATCAGGAGGCAAAGGAGGTGAAGGATATTACGATCCTCGAGGCGAGTTACGAGAGATCCACATTCTACTGGAACTCCACACGGATCGGGGATCCCACAGAGGTATGGTGTGTGGTGAAGAACATTGGCTCCATGGATGCCGCCACCTTTACCGTGGACCTGAAGATCGATAGCCCTGTTCATACCAATGTGTTCAGCAAGACCACAACGGTGGAGGACATTGCACCGGGCAGGGAGAAGAGGGTATCCTGGATCTGGACCCCGAGGAATCCGGCTGGTGTTCTCACGGATTGGCATTACACCAGAAGGGAACACGAGGATGCCTATGATGCTCAGTTCAAGGTGAACTATGCTGGGGATGATAACACAAGCAACAACGAGAAAGGGATAGGAACGGATTCGGCGCCGGGCATCGTGGTGATGGGATACTGCGATGGTTCCGAGCCCAGATTAATGACAGAGGACTGGGCTGAAGTGGACCTGAGCGGCCATGATAACCATGGTGACCCGGAAAATCAATCGACTCCCATCCATTTGATCACCTACACTTCTTCGAGCCCAACTCACGCCTGGGCAGTGGGATACTATGAGGGGGGTAACCTCCTCCCGACCGTTGAGCCAGACTGGAATACCGTTGCCATCTCCCCGAAGATAGACCTCAAGAACTACACAAGGGCCAGGGGCAACTGGGCCCTGGGAGGCCATTCCGGTGCAGGGACATTCTATCTCCAGATCAGCAGGGACTATGACGGCAATCCCGAGCATGTGGAGAGTGCTTCCTGGTCCAACCTGGATCAGTGGTCTGGCTATTCCACATACTACGCCTGGTATCTCTACACAACGGGGTTCGATATAAGCAGTAGTTTTGTGGGCCATGATGTCCACCTCAGGATCAGGTTCGTCTCCGACTCTGATGGCGGCTATTGCGGTCCCTTCGTGGACAGCATCGCTATTTGCGGCGTGGTCAAGCAGTACAACGCCAACGACGTCGGAGTCAACAAGGTCAGCATCCACCCATTGATCGCCGAGGCGGAGATATCCCGTAACATCGATGTAACTGTGGAGAACTACGGCGAGAACAGGACCAACGACGGCGGCAGACCCGGCTTCTACGTAGAGGTCAGCATCCATGATGAAACACGCGGCGAGGTGTACAACAAGAGCCAGTACGTCAGCGAGGTACTTGGCATCGGAGACACCTGGACCGTCAGCTTCAACGACGGCAACAACAAGGACTGGATGCCCGACGAGACCGGCCTTTACCACATCTTCGCACGAACCATCTGGGAGGATAACGAAGCGAACATCGACGAGAACTGCCACAACGATCTCATG
>DAOVMN010000229.1 GCA_030630685.1 Thermoplasmata archaeon
GTTCTTAAAAGTGCCCCAAATTTGGGCTGGTGCCAATAAATTTGTGAAACGAGATTTCATTTCAGAATCATGCCACACAGCAGATTTTTCAGGTTATACCGGTAGTGATGATATCAATAATACTCGGCTCTTCAGTGGAAACAATCATTCATCCATGGCGGCGGCAGGAAATATCTAAAAATCAAGGCCCCCTCTCATCACTTATATGTAACCCGACCCCGGACCGGATGAAGCCGCTTTACCCGATATCGAAAAAAAGCCGGATAAAGAAGGACATCGAGAGGGTAAGAGAACGATTTGAATGATTGCGCATTATTATTATCCGGCTCATTCACATTCATTTCCTTCCGAATCTTTGGTGAGCTTCAGGTCCTTGCATTGTTCATATTTCAGTCCATGCCTCAAAGCAATCTCCGCCTTCATGAGCTCCCGACCGATATGAATCGAATGATCGGTTCTTGAGACCAGTCCCTCGCGAACAATCGTCTGACCGATCGAGATGGAATCTTTACCTGTTATTACCGCATCCAACTTGCCGGTATCCACCTGAAGACCGGTGCCCTTGGAGACGTTCTGGTAGTGCTCTGCCACGATCTCGCCGTTCTGGATGTAGATCACAAAAAATCCCTTTGTGTCGAATACGATGCGCCTAAAAGGGGTGGCCTTTATCTTGCGGATGTCCATGCAATCCACGAAAAGGAGATGGTTAATGAGGTTTTCGCATGATGTGGAACAAAGTATAAATACTGGAGATTGGTCGGATGATCGCTAATTATGGATGAAATTACTGCAACATTACTGGTTCAGAATCCGGGCTTCTCATCCGGTCGAAGGGGCTTGCTGGTATTGGCCCTGGTTTTAACCATGGGCATTTCCCTGTTTGCCGGGCCATACGGTACGGATGATGGTACCCATGCGGGTGCGGAAGAGACCGCCCCGACCGAGAACCGGACCGTGCTCATGGAACTCTTCACAGAGACCTGGTGCCAACCCTGCAAGAATGTGGACCTAGCAACGGATAGGCTCAGGGAGCACTACACCACCGATGAACTGGCCATCCTCGAGCTGCATTATGACCAGAGCGGGGACCCGTTTTTCACGCACGAGACAAACAGCAGATTCAACAGATTCTATAGCCTCAATAACTGGCCCACTGCCATGTTCGACGGGCAGATCAAGAAGGAGGGTGGGGGCAAGGTGGACGAGGTTTATGACAGGTATGCCGAACAGGTTGACTCCCGCCTCCAGGAGAAAAGCCACTTTTTCATTAAGATGGTGGAGGAAAGATATAATGAGGACACAGGGTATATAAGGTCCTACATTGCCGAGAGGACGGACCCTGGAAAGAGAAATCTAACGATCTTCACCGCCATATTCAGGGATAAGCTGCACTTCGACGGCGGGAACGGCATATTGGAGCACAGGTATGTGGTCAGAAACCTGTTTTCCGAGCCCTTCGATGGCCCCACGCAAATCGTAGAGTACGACTTCACACTCCCGGATGACTCCCGGTACATAAAGAGCGGGGACAGGGTTGGCATCGTGGTTTTTGTACAGGACAATGATACCCATGAAGTGCTCCAGGCCAGCATGAAACTTCTTTACACCGAAGAGGGGCCTTCATCGAACGGCGGGGATGCCAAGGACTCTGTCTGGTACTCGGAACCCGTTTTTTTGGTTACCCTGAGTGCGGGTATTGTTATCCTTGGCGCGGCAGGATTCGTGGTCATGAAGAATGCCAGGGCTGCAAAAATTAGAATGCATTCCCGTTCTCACACCCGGCAAAGACTTACATCCGGCCAGGGGTTGGCCAGTGAAAAAAGAAAGGATGAGTTCACCTCGTGCCCGGAGTGCGGTGTCAGGGTGAAGAAAACCAATCTGAATTCCCATCTGAGGCGGGTACACTCTGGGAGAAAAAAATAGTTCGCAGATAGAATCAATGCAAGGACAGGTGTTGAATGTAGTGAGGTAAACACCTATCCTTTCCTCAACTTTTCATCCTGGGCCTGTACCTTTACCTTCATCATCTTCCTGTACTCCTTAAGCTTAACGGCAAGCCCCACATCCTGAAGGGCTAAGATCTCTGCTGCAAGAAGAGCGGCGTTATCTCCTCTGTCCACACCGACAGTTGCCACAGGGATACCCGGAGGCATCTGAACAGTGGATAATAGTGCATCCAGTCCCTTCATGGGGCCCGAGACGGGTACGGCAATAACCGGTTGGATAGTATGTGAAGCCATGACCCCCGGCAGATGAGCGGCCATGCCTGCAATCCCGATAAAAACCTTTGAGTCCGAGTTTTCCATTATTTCTTCCACCTTCTCCGGCGTCCTATGGGCCGAGGCAACCCTCCAGATATATGATATCCCCAGCTCCCTGAATATCTTGATCGCCAGCTCCCCGACCTCTCTGTCGGAGAGGCTCCCCATGATTATCGTCACTGCCGGACCAGCCCGTGATCCTGAATTACTGCCTGCCATGTTTTCGCCTCTATGCTTCAGATTCTCTACATCGATTTAACACTTTCCCGGTCATACTCTCAACCAAAGAAACTGTCGAGCGTCTTCTGGGCCCGTTTAGACTGCCTAATTGTATATTTGTCCAGTTCCCTTTCGATCCTGCCCCTCGAAAAATCGTGCTCTTCACAGAGGAACTCGATCATCCCCTCCCCATCCATGTCTCCCCACCTCAGAGTGTAATCATCCGTCACCTGCGGACAAAGAAAGATGCCCCGGAGTTCCTCTAACTCTGGGATCTCCAACCCCTTCGCCTCGAGCACTGCCTCAATATCTCCGTGCTTCCTGATCAGCTTTAATGCCGTCTTTGGGCCGATTCTCTTGATCCCGGGGTTGAAATCCGTACCGATGAGCAGGGCCACGTCCACCATCTGTCCGCGTGTGAGACCGAGGTTTTCAAGGCTCTGTCTGGCATCGATCATCTCGGGAGGTGCATTCACCCAGACCCGTTTGTCAGGGAGCTTTCTTCGCCCTGAGAGGGCAAGGTTCCTTGCGACGTACTTCGCACCAAAGAGTATCGAGTCGAAGTCCTGGGAAACCACGGCATAGGCGTCCCCCTTGCGGTTCATGTGGCTTGCCTGTGCCTCACCCTCAGAGGGCGCCTGGACATAGGGGAGTCCCATGAGCCTCAGGAGGTGCCTTGCCTCGTCAAGCATCTCCTTTGTCAAGCGGGAGGTCTGTCGAGCCTTGGAGCGGGCTCTTTCCATGTCCCCCTTTTCCAGTGCGACCTTCCATTCCTCCTTGGCCTTCTCCTTTACCGCCATCCTTGCCCTGAGCGTCTGGTGCTTCAATCTATGCGGGGAGCCATCGAAGACGAATGCCAGCGTCAGTCCCTCGCCCATGAGGTTCAGGGTGCGGTAAAAGAGGCCGTTGAGATGGGAAGTGACCCTGTTCCGGGAATCCCTGAGCAGGGTGCCGTCAGCCTGCCTGATGCTTGAAAGGAACTGGTAAAGGATGTTGTGGCTGTCCACAAGCATGATCTGCCCGGCAAATCGCTGGATAGTGGTGTTCTCCACGATCAAAATGTCCCTGAGGTTTACGCCCATGCCTGGAGGGAAGGTGGGAAGGGTTTTTATGTTTTTCCAGGGCAGTTGGAGACCTGCAACTTAACAGATGATCTATTGCGGCATCTCTGGAAAATGTGAGCAGGCGAGAGCTGCCCAGGGTAGTATTTCCCCCGTTATGTGGGTGGGGGGGGAACAGGGAAGGTTTGCATAGGATTTTTTGACATCTATCTTGCAAATGGGATTTCTAATGGTCTCCCTTTTTATCTATCGATATGCCTTCTTCCGATGAAGGATCATCGTAATGTTGACCACTTTCTTCTTCCGATCTATGGAATACAACACTCTGTACTTTCCAACCCTTAATCGATACAATTTCGGATAGACAGATTCAAGCTGAAGGATATCCGCTCCCGATCTCGACCTGAAAGGATCCTCGGAAAGTCGGTTAAGACCCTCGACAATCCGGGAAACAACATCTTTCTGACCTGAATGAAGCATCCTGGTAAGCCGGGCTTCTGCTTTCTTATCGATCCTTACCTCGTAACCCATGAAGTCACTGCACCCTTAGCCTCTTCTTGAGCTCATTTAGTGTCACATATTTACCGGACTCCATGGCCTCGAGACGCTTGTGATGTTCTTCGAGCGCCTGCGCATACATCTCGATGGGATCCACTTCATTTAGGATGTCATTGATCACATCATCGAACGAGCTGCCCATGCTTTTGTATCTGAGCAGTTTTTGATATGTCGATGGTTTAATGTTGACCGTTTTATAGTGCATGGGAATAGTCATTATAGTTATCCTATATATAGTTGTAGTTGCCTAGAATTTGCAGTTTAACCCATGGGTTCACTTCCTTTCTCCCGGCACCGCAGCTACTATCAGGACCATATCGAGTAAAGCAGCAATGATCGACGGGCCGAA
>DAOVMN010000245.1 GCA_030630685.1 Thermoplasmata archaeon
GGTCTCGAACAGAGCACCCAGCGCGTGGTTGGGTATTTCTGCGATGTGAACAATGACGGAAACCTCGACATTGCCGCCTCTGTGAAAGAGGGCGCCTGGTGCTACCTCGGCGATGGGAACGGAACCTGGACCAATTCCAGCGAGGGGCTGCCTGGTGCGAATATGGGCTTTGGCAGTCCTGTGAGTTACGGGGATTTCAATAACGACGGCTTCATCGATCTTGCGATGTCCGTCGGCGGGAGAACCTACGCCTTCGCAGGGGACGGCACGGGACACTGGACCGACAGTTCAGGAGGTCTGCCGAGTTATGATTATGTTTCTCTCAAACTTGCGGACATGAACAACGACAAGAACGACGACCTGGTTGGGCTGTTGAGGGATTCCAGAACAGTGGAACTCTACCTTGCCTCTGGCAACGGGGGCTGGGTGAAGGCCCAGACCACGGTCATGCAGGGGAACGCCGACGGCTGCCGGCTGAATGTGGGTGACTTCGACCACAACGGACACCCGGACATCGTGGCAGGCTTTGGTTCTGACAACAGCATGAACTTTCCCGGCAGCGTGAAGGTCTGGAAGGAGACTTCGGTGCCATCGGAACTGGATGTGACCCTCACCTACCCGGATGGCGGGGAATATCTAAAGGCGGGGAGCATCCATTTCATCAGATGGCTCTCAGCCGTACCCACCGGCACGGGAACACGAAGCGTGAAGCTGGAACTTTCCACGGGCGGGGAGAGCGGACCCTGGAGCCTCATCGAGGACTGCCTGCCCGACACGGGAATCTACCAGTGGACCGTTCCCGACGAGGAAAGCGGGGATTGCTACATCAGGGTTACCCTCTCGGATAATCTCGGCGATTCTGCATCCGATGTCAGCGACAATGCCTTCGGCATCGAGGAAAGTGCAAGCGGCGGTGACAGGGATCCACACCAGCCCATTTCCATAGGTTCCGATGCCGAATGGACTCCTGATAACGGCGTGCGCAGCGGCTCGGGAACAGAGGCGGATCCCTACATCATCGAGAGATGGGATATTATAGGCGGTGATTCAACCTGCTTATCCATCAGGAATACGCGAAGATACGCGATAATCCGGGATAACCGCCTGCACCATGCCAGCGGGCTCAGGCACGGCATAACCCTGAACAATGCCGAGAACCTCACAATTGATGACAACGACATCGACAACACACATCACGGTATTCATATAGGGGCAACAGAGGTACTCATTACGAACAACCGTATCACGGACATCGGGGCAAGAGGGGTGATGGCAAGTGGTTACACCAACCGCCTGACCGCCATCGGGAATCTTCTCAGGAACACAGGTGTTTACGGGTTCAACCTGGACGGCTCCGGGTTTATGACTCCGGGCGAATGGAAATATCCGGCACTGCTCGAGAATAACACGATATCAGGGGCAAGCAATGGATTATATTTGCATACCGCATCCGGAACATTCAGGGGAAACACAATTTTCAATACCCGTTACGGCGTCCACTGCACCATCGGGATGAGCTCGGATAAGGCTGTGAACTGCACCTTCGAGGATAATGTTCTCAAATACAACACATTCGGGATGTATGTATCTCTACCACTGGAGCCCTGGGGAGGCGGAAGGTCCTGGGCGGTGGTGAAGGGCAACCTGTTCGAGCGGAATATCTTTCGAGGGCTGTGGCTCGGCTGGGATGCCAATTACACTGTGGAGAATAACACATGTGCCCTGAATGCCGTGGGAATCGATGACCTCGCCTTCGGGAACCAGACCTTCAGAAACAACACGATAAAATTCAATCTTGGAGGCCTGATGCTAAGAGCACTGTTCAGAATCGACCCCTCCCGCGAGAATGTTCAGAAGGTCAGAATTATGGACAACGACATCTTCAACAACGCCTATTTCGGAATAAGAAACGATTACTACCACGCCCCCGGTGAGGTGGACGGAAACTACTACGGCGGCGTTCCCGGGGAGGACGGCGACCTCGTGGAGGGAAATGTTGGCGGGGGATACCGCACCACACCCAATGACCCGGATACCCCTGATATCTTCTCAAGTGTTACGGTTGTGGACAAAGGGGAGTCGGAATCCATCACTTCCGATACCACGCTGGATACAAACTACTTCATCCGGAAAGGAGGGAGTTTCGAGATCAATGGGGCAAATGTTGACCTCGGCGGAAAGTATCTCGCTGCAAAGATCGGTTCGTACCTCAATGTGACCTCTTCCACCCTCTCCAATGGTCTGACCCTCCCCGTTGCCACCGATCATGCTAAAATCGAGGGTACGACCTTCGATAATCTGGCTGCCGGTATCTCGGTTTACGGGGCGGCTCCCTACATCGGGAACTGCACGGTGCAAAACCAGAACAACTCCTACGACCCCGGTGCCCACACCATCAAGATAAAATACCTGCTCGAACCCGCGGGGATCTACCTTTGCCGTGACACCGCAAGGATCAGGGGCGGCACACTGAACACAGGCGGATATTTCGGCATCTTTGCAGTGAACAGCGAGGCAGAGGTAAAGGACCTCTCCATCTCAGGGAATACCTGGGGAGTGGCGGCAAGGGAAGGTGGCATGTCCCTGGACGGCATGAGCATCTCCTCCTGCTCCGGGGCGGGCATCTCGAACTATGACGGCTGGTGGTACTATGGCAACCTCTCCCTGACCATTGAAGGGTGCGACCTCCGGGACAACGACATCGGTATCGAACTCAAGGAGGGGCAGTACGATGGAGCAGGCACACCTCATAATATCTTCATCGGGAATTCAACGATAGACCAGGGGACCACGGGCATCGATGCGGACCTGACAGACGGGCTTTTCCTCGGGAACGACATCACTGGCAACGGCATGATAGTAAACGGGAAAAGGGTCAGATTCTACGGGAACACGATCTCTGGAGGAACAGGGCTCTGGCTCATGGGGGAGACGCTCAGATTCGAGAACAACACCTTTGACCGGAACGACCATGGTCTCCATGCCTACAACTGTAATCCAATCCTTGTGAACAACGACTTCACGAGAAACCAGTACGGGGTTTACGCGGAACATAGAGGGCAGCCCAAGCTGAAATACAACAATTTCGAGGGTAATGTCCGGTACGGGGTGTACAACGACGATTCCTCCACCCTGGTTAATGCGACCGATAACTGGTGGAATGCCGCAAACGGACCCGGTGGCGAGGGGTCGGGAGACGGGGATGCAGTATCCAAATATGTCAGCTACGAGCCCTGGCTCACAGAGGAGAGCGAGCATACTGGCAGTTACGAGAACATCCCGCCGGAAACACCTTCCCTGACCATCCCGAATGAGGCATCCCTCTTCTTTGCCGCAAAGGGCAGGGCACACGACAGCGAGGGGGACATAATAAGACGGGTGGAGTTGAGGATCGAGAATGTTAGCCGAGGGTCGGGAGACCACGACTCGGATGAGCAGGATTCTGGCGGCTGCGATCAGGATGAGCAGGGTTCAGGCGACTACGATCAGAATGAGCGGGATTCTGGCGATTACGATTCCGGCTGGTTCTCCTCGAAGGGCATCTGGCGGGATGTGAATACATGGGGCGGGTATGCCCATATTTTCGATGCCATGGACCTGCGGGGAGATTACATCGTCTCCGCCCGGGCGTTCGACGGGAACGATTACGGTAAAAGCGTGGAAAGGAAGATAACGATCAAGCACCCGAAACTGGAAAGGCACAGCCCCATCGTGATAGACGGGAACGGGGATTTTACGCCAGCCAACGGGGTGCGCGGCGGCACGGGAACAGAGGGGGACCCATACATTATCGAGAGATGGAACATCTCCTCAAACGATTCCGATGCCATTTCCATTTCAAACACGGATTCGTATGTTATTGTCGGACAGTGCAATCTCCACGGGAACGGGGACCATCATGGTATTGCCCTTTCTGATGCAAAGAATGTAAAGATTGAGGACAGCCGATTCTACGAGAACAAGAACCAGATCGACCTTTCCAAAGGAAGCAGGGCGGAGGTGACAACGAGCAATTTCATCTGCTCTGACGGAGACGGGGTGTACTCTACCAGCAGTTTTGTGAATGTCTCGGACTCCATGTTTCAGGTCTCCAGGTATGCTCTTTCAATTGCTTACGGACCAGAGGATTACATGAATCTCAGGGACCTGCTCATTTTAGGCGGGAACATCTTTCTGAACTCCA
>DAOVMN010000302.1 GCA_030630685.1 Thermoplasmata archaeon
AAGGTGAGATGGGTTCCACCGCCCCCGCCGGATTCTTTGACCACCAACGGGGTTGATGCCTCCTCGCTCCAGACGCCACAATCGTCCTGAACTTTGAGATAGATTGTGTGCTCCCCTATAGAGAGTGAGGAGCAATGGAACGGGGATGAGGAATCGTTATAGAACTCGCCCTCGATGGAGGAGCGCCAGGCGTAGCGGATGATGGTACCGTCATCGATACCATGGGCGGTGAATGCAATTTTCTTACCTTCCGTTGCAGGGTTTGGGGATATTTCATCGATTATTGCCTTTGGGATCGCATTGATGGTTATGGTTATTGAGGCCTCTTCACTCCAGACACCGAGGTTGTCCTGGACTTTAAGGAAGATGGTGTGTGTGCCATTTGCCAGATGAGAGATGCCGAATGAGGCCTTTCTGCTTAATATTTCCGCGGTGCCGGAATACCATTCATAGTTTATGATTGTGCCATCGTCTGTTCCCCTGCCATAAAACCAGATTTCTTCTCCCTCATCTGGATTGTTCGGAGAAAATTTATTTATCGCGGCTCTTGGGATTCCATTGACTGAGAGGATGGCAGAGACCTCATCGCTCCAGGCCCCATAGTTGTCTTTAACTTTGAGACGGATTGTATGGGTGCCGTTGGATAGATTTGAAAGGCAGAATGATCTATTACTGCTCAAGAAGTCATCGATATTTGAAGTCCAATTGTAATCAACGATTGCCCCATCATCCGTGCCGTTCCCGTAAAACCAGACCTTTTCTCCTTCATTGGCAAACCTGGGAGAAATCAAATCGATTCTGGCTGCAGGCCTTTCATGGATGATGAGGGGTGTATTCACCTCATCGCTCCACACACCACAATCGTCCATCACCTTCAGGAAGATCGTATGGGTTCCCAAGGAAAGGTTCGAGAGTGTAAAGTTATTGTTAGAGCCATTGTATATTTCGTTGTCGATAGAGGAATTCCAGTGAAATAAGGTGATCGAACCGTCATCTGTCCCATGCCCAACAAATCGAACGGCCTCGATGTCGAGAGCAGGGTCTGGAGAAATGGAGATTATCGAAGCAATGGGCCTCCGGTGGACACGCAGAGAGGCGTTGACCTCCTTGCTCCAGAATCCGAAATTGTCCTGTACTTTCAGGAAAATTGTATGTTCTCCTGCGGACAGACCGGAATAATCGAATCCCGCCCCCGAATTATTGTAGAATTCCTCATCGATGCTGCTGCGCCAGGCATAACAGATGATCGATCCGCAGGCATTTCCATAACCCGAAAATGAAACATTCTCTCCCACCAGCACAAGCTCGGGGTTCACAGATTCTATGTATGCTACCGGTGGAACATGATCCGGCGGTATCTTAATCCACGGGTCGAACTCGACATAATCCGAGATCCTGTTCCCTTTCCCATCCGGGTTTGTGGAAGGATGGTACGGTCCAGAGGGATGCCCCCACCAGTTGTCTGTGGCGTTGATGGAATATTCATTGTTATCCATAACCCTGATACCGTATCGTGAGTTGTCGAGGATGGTATTATTATGAACCTCATTATCATTGGAAAAGTCGTGTATCTCCGAACCCCTTTGGATGATACCGATCTTGTTTCCATTAATATTATTGTACATGAGGGAATTGTAATCCGAATCGACCAGAGAGACGCCTTCCTCACTATTGTTGGTACAGGTATTGTTGATCAAGATGTTGTGATCAGAATAATATAAAGATATTCCAAATGTGTTATAAGAGCATTTATTTCCCAAGAGGGTATTGGAAGCGGTATAATAGAGTATGATACCATTATCATTGAATGAGCAGGTATTGTTTATGATGATATTGTAATTGTCCGTTGTGGGGAAGTGGTGAATTCGTATCCCATACCGTGTATTTGAGATACAGGTGTTTTTCGACAGGGTGTTGTTTTCTGACTGATCGATATCTATGCCGCATCCAAACAATCCTTTGCTGTAAGAGCAGTTATTTTCTGTTATTGTGTTATTGTGCGATTCCTTAAGATAAATACCATTTTCTATGTTCGAAGAACAGATGTTGTGTGAGAGATTGTTGTGATCTGAGAGATGACAATAGATGCCATCCCTGTTCTCCGAGCATGTATTATTCTGGATTGTGTTATTACTTGATTTTACTAACCAGAGGCCGCGGGTATTGTTAGTAAAGGTATTGTCCACGATCATATTGTCGGATGAGTGCGATAGGATCAAACCATATTCATTATCATGAAATGTGCTATTGGTGATGGTGATATCCCATGAAAAACCAATGAGGAGTCGTGCATAAGAGTTACTCAGGTCCACTGCCTCGATAATTATGTGGGAGCAGTTTGCAAGAATGATCTGCCCTACAATCCTCGGGATGGTAATATCGGTCTCATTTTTCCTATAAAAAACAGGCCTCCCATCAACTGTGTTGGTTGTGTCGATGTTGTGAGTATTCCAGTCCTCGAGGGAATCATCCCCTACCCATATCCCTGTTCGAGTCCATATCCAGTGATCACCCCCGATCATTATCCCGGTCCCGTACATCATATTATCCGAGAATGTGCTGTGATGCCCTCCGCTTATTCCAGACTCCTTATTATTGGAGCAATTGTTGCTGATAAAGGTACTGTGGTGCCCTCCGCTTATCCCGGATTCCTTGTTATTGGAGCAAGTATTGTTGATGAAGGTGCAGTATGGACTGGCGCTATTGACCATAATCCCTGCACAGATACCAAAACCACTGTTGTTGGAGCAGGTATTATTCATGAGTGTGTTGAAGTATGAGAAACCAATGCCAATGCCATCCGCGGATTCACCAACATCGTTAAATGTACATGAATTGTTAATTATTGTATTGTTGCTCGAACGGGCAAGATAAATTCCATTATTCTCGTTGTGGGAGCAATTATTGTTCGAAAGGGTACAGTGGTCGGCATATTGAAGGTGCATACCCCTATGATAATTGGAATTGCAGGTGTTATTGGTGAGGGTGTGGTATTCCCCATAGATATAGATGCCAATGTTGTTATCAGTGCAGGTGTTGTTAGAAAGGCTGTTATGATTGTTCAGCCATCCCTCGACTCTGATGCCGTCGGGGTTTTCCCTGCATGTGTTATTATTTAGGATGTTATCATTGGATTCATCGAGGTAAATGCCGTTGTAGTTGTTCGAGTTGCAGATGTTGTTGCTCATGATGTTATTGTCGGTATTCCATGTGTAGATACCGGATTCGTTGTTCGAGTTGCAGGTATTGTTGCTTATGGTGTTATTCTCGGCATGCTTTATGTAGATACCGGATTCGTTGTTCGAGTTGCAGGTGTTGTTACTTATGATGTTATGATTGGCACTCCACAGGTAGATACCGGATTCGTTGTTCGAGTTGCAGGTATTGTTACTCATGACGCTATGATTGGTACCCCACAGGTAGATACCGGATTCGTTGTTCGAGTTGCAGGTATTGTTACTTATGATGTTATGACTGGCACCCCACAGGT
>DAOVMN010000038.1 GCA_030630685.1 Thermoplasmata archaeon
GTCGGTCTTGAGGTGGATTATGAAGAGGCAAATTTCTCGGTAACCTGGAAAATCGCCGATCTGGATCCAGAAGAGCCAATAACTCTAAACCCAATATTCATGGAAATTGGAGAGCCAAAGAGAGCCGCCATCACAATAACATCCAATGATGATACTGAAGGTGAATTTAAATTCACAATCACAGTAACCACCCCAGAGAATGACGACCCCCCCAACGGACACAAATGTGTGGAACCTAAAGTGATAGTTAAAGCAGTCATAGAAAATGGAAACGGTGGTGAAGTCCCTGACCCAGAGGAGGAAAAGGATTTCCCCATCGTGATCGTGGGAAGTGTGCTGGGCAGTGCCATTGCCGTAATGGTCGGCCTGTTCTGGTTCTTTGTGCTCAAGCAGGAAGAGGAAGGTTGGGCTGCCGGGGAAGGCTGGGGTGCCGAGGGAGGATGGGGTGCTGAGGAGGCCTGGGGAGCCGGGGAGGAGAGCTTCGTCCCGATGGCTTCGGCCGAGGCGTTCGAGACCCCGATCACCGCAAGGGCCCCTGCACCAAGACTCGCGCCTGCTCCCAGGCCCGCTGGGCCGGTGCACCTGAAGTGCCCGAGCTGCAAAACCGGTATCAAGATCTCGAATCCAAAGCGCCCGCTCACCATAGCCTGTCCCAAGTGCCGGACCAAATTCACTATAAAAGGACCTGCCCCCGCAAGGGCTCCCGTTCCACCCGCCCCCGTAAGGGCCCCTGCACCAAGACCCGCGCCTGCTCCCAGGCCCGCAGGGCCGGTGCACGTGAAGTGCCCGAGCTGCAAAACCGGTATCAAGATCTCGAATCCAAAGCGCCCTCTTACCATAGCCTGTCCCAAGTGCCGGACCAAATTCACTATAAAAGGACCCGCCCCTGCAAGGGCCCCTGCTCCACGCGCACCTGCCCCCAGGGCTGCCGGAGGTGCCCTGATCACCTGTCCTAAATGTACCACCAAGTTCAGGGTCAGGAATCCCGCAAGGCCACTTACGGTCGCCTGCCCAAGATGTAAAGTGCGCCTAAATCTAAAGTGATTAGAATGTCAAGGTGATTAGAATGCCAAGGGAACATGGAATAATGTTCGCCCCATCCATCCTCTCAGCGGATCACGGGAATCTCATGGCCGATATCCGGAAGGTAAGGAAGGCGGAATATCTGCACATCGATGTGATGGACGGGCATTTCGTTCCAGAGATCACCATTGGCCCCAGGGTGGTAAAGGCAATAAAAAGATATCTTGAAGAGGAAAACGTCCGGCAGAGACTGGATGCACACCTGATGGTAACGAATCCCGGACTCCAGATCGATAAGTTCGTTCTATCAGGAGCGGATATTATTACTGTACACGCCGAGGTGACCGGGCATCTTCACCGACTTCTTGGCCGGATCAGGGAATTAGGAGCGATGGCGGGTGTTGCCCTTAATCCGGCCACCCCGCTTTCTTTCATCGAGGAGGTTGTAGAGGACCTCGATCTTCTCCTTATCATGACCGTCAACCCGGGTTACGGTGGACAAAGCTTTATTCCCACCATGCTTCCCAAGATCGAAAGGGCCTCAAGGTTGCTGAAAAAGGAGAATCCTCACGCTATCTTAGAGGTGGATGGAGGGGTTAACGTGAACAATGTGTCCCTTATTGTTGATGCGGGTGCGGAGCTTCTTGTGGCGGGCTCTGCTGTATTTAATTCCGATCCGGAGAAGAGTCTTGAGGACCTGCGCAGGGCGGCTAAGGGAGAACCAAAGGAGTGACGGTCAGATGGGAAGGCGGGGACGCAGGACCAAGGAGATGGTGGAGATTGCGAAGAAGAGGATCGACGTACTTTTTTCCTTGGCCCAGAAGATGGCAGAAGAGGGAAATATAGGATTCTCGGACAGATATGTAGATCTGGCATTCAAGATCGGAACAAGATACAATGTGAGGATACCGGGCAGATATCGAAGCCTGTATTGCCGGAGTTGTCATTCCTATCTTCTTTCTGGAACAAGCTCGAGGGCCCGCCTTAACACAGGAAAGCTCACGGTCACCTGCCTGCGCTGCGGACATTGCTATCGCCACCCTTACCTCAAGGAAAAAAAGGCCAAGCGTGGAGGGACGAGGATTGCATAATCCCCAACACGGAAAACTGGTATTCTCTTATTGCTCACTCATGGACATCATAAGACACACCCTTCGTTTTACAGTACATGTAAAGGAATCCTTGGAGGTCAGGGGTGTGCTCACGGGGACGAGAGATTCGGAGAGGATCAAAGTGCTAGGGGCGATGCCCATATCCCATACAGATGAACTCGAATCCCCACTCGATGAGGAGTTCTTCGAAAAGGTTGAGAAATACCAGAATAAGAATGATGTCGAGATCATGGGATGGTATCACTCCCACCCCAACAGAAGCCCCTCTTTTACACAAAAGGACAGACTGAATCATCATGCCTTCCTTTCAAGGTTTCCGGACACAATAGCCCTGATAATCGATCCGCTCATGATAGGAACCGGGGTGCCATTCACTCACCTCATGCGGGTGTTCACACTTTCCTACCCAGAGATGGGCGGCAAATCCCCGGCCATGGAGCTCGATAAAATCAAGGTTCGTGCGGAGTTCGGGGGTGTTGTGAAAAGTCTCGTGGAGATGGTAGAGCTCAGTAAAAGGAGACAGCCCCCCATTCTGGAGTTTGGGGAGGACTCGGACATAACTAAAACGCGAAGAGTGAAGAAAGTGGAAAATGGGCGGCAGGGGGAAGGTTCCAGCAACCTAAAGGCAATAGAATCCTTCTCTTCAATGGTGCTTAAAGAGAAGGTCCAATTGGCGAGAATAAAAAAAGGAATGGACTCCCGGAAAGGGTTGGATGTCACCAGGCTCACCAAGGAAATGAGGACTCTGAAAATATCGCAGATCTCCCTTTCCGAGAAGATAGACCACCGAATACATCGCACCACCGATGTCCAGGCAAAGATCGCTCTCTGCAGAATAAGGGATTCACTCACCCGGGACATGAGGCGGCTGGAGGCCCTGATAGACGAGCAGTATATCAGCACCCTTGCGGAATTGACAAGGATGTGATTGGTTCCCTCAGTAAAATTATTATATTCGGGGCAGCCACTACCTACTTTGTATCAAAGGAGGACGGTCATGAACGAAGAGTCAAATCGAAAGGATGTAATCATTGTCGGTGGAGGGATCGCCGGACTAACAGCCGCAATGCACACCTCCCTCATGTCACTGAACAGTGTAATCATCGAGAAATCACCTTACATGGGCCAGATACCCGAATCGATCCTAAGAAAGAACTACCCGGGGCTCAGAAACATAAAAGGCGGAGACCTGGCCAGAGATATTGAAGCACAGGCAAAGAGAGATTTCTCTGTGGACATCAAGAGGGAAGAGGTCATTGATGTGGTGATGGATAGAACTGCCATCCCTTATCGTTTCCTTGTGAAAACAGACTATGGCCATTACCTTTCCAAGGCCCTGATCCTTGCCACGGGCTCCCGACCCCGGCATTTAAATGTCGAAGGCACCTCCCTCGATGGGGCAACCTATCATCCGGTCTATGATTCCCAGGAGTTTAATGGAAAGGATGTTGTGATCGTTGGTGCCAGAGATCCATCTATTCAATTTGCATGCTGGTTGAGGGGAAAGGCAAGGTCTGTTACCCTTGTGGAAGAAGCAGGCACACCTCCCGCCTCTCCAATGAGTCTGAACGATCTTAATGACATCATGAAAAAAAGAGCGGTACCAGTGAAATTATTTACCAAACACACAGTGGAAGCACTCAGGGGATCGGAGAGGGTGGAGAAGGTTGCCGTGAGGAATATAGAAACAGGCGAAAAAAGCGAGATCCCCGCAGGAGCGGTAATCATCAGCATCGGAAGGATTCCAAATTCAAAGCTCGCCGAGAAATTGGGATGCGAAATCGATAAGAATGGCTTTGTGGTAGTGAATCGGGAACAAAAGACGGCATTGGATGGGGTCTTCGCTGCAGGTGACGTGGCAGGGATTGTATTCAATGCGATAAAGTCCGCGGGCGAGGGATGCGTTGCAGGGCTAAAAGCAGCGGAATACCTCAAGACCGGGCTGTGGTAGCACCGCCAGCGACAAGTTCGTAGGTGATTCTCACTCTTCCTTTTCCCTTGGAACGCAGCTTGGTAATGTTAATTCCGCCTATCTCGCCGGTACTGCGGACGTGAGTGCCAGCACATGGGCACAGCTCCACCTCCTCGATCTTCACTATCCTGAGTTCCCGGATGGTTTTAGGGATAATGTGCAGGTTGCATCTATCCGCTTCCTTAGAGGCCTCGATCACCGAGCGCTTCTCAAAGAACACCTTGATCGGAGGGTTGACCCGAATGATGTCGTTGCACTGTTTCTCGATCTCCTCAGTATCCACTTTGTCAAGAGAAAGCGGAGAAAAGTCCACCCTCGATCGATCGGCATGGATCTGATTCCCAACGGTTGATGCCTGGTGGATGTTGTACACAATAGCGGATACCAGATGTTGGGCAGTGTGCATCTTCATGTGTGGGTAACGATTTTCCCAATCGAGAAATCCCTTTACTTTTAGGCCGGGTTCTATCCCGGTGAGGAGGGGGGAATCTCCGATATAATGCCTGATCTCATCCCGCTCGGTGACACGCACAACCCTTAGTTGTCCCTCTACCTGCGAATCCGGGTCCATCCATTGGAGGTATCCAATATCGGTGGGCTGCCCACCACCTTCCGGATAGAAGGCACTCCTGTCCAGAACAAGGTAGTTCCGTCCCTTGTCGTCTGTCTTTTTTATCCTGATATTTGCATCGAATTCCTTGATGTAATTGCCTTCGATGTTGTCCATGAAGAGCATATCGGTTCCTTTTACGAGCATGGGTGAGACACATGAGCAAGGGTATTTAACGGTTTCCTGTTAACAATCGAGTGCCTAAAAATCACGGGCAATCAGGGAAAACCATGTCCCCATGTCAAATTGACGGTGCCCAAACCTTGGAAGCGGATTGCGGGATTATTGATCATCTTATCTTTTCCATCCTGATCTCCAGGATCCGTTCCTCCACCGCACTTCTCAGGGCCTCTCCCTCGTCCCTTCCGGAATAATAATCGATCCTTGCGGCAATGGCGATCTTGCCAGATAGGGCACGCGCCACTTTCCCCCTCACCGATTTCCTGGACCCCCTGAGCCATGGATGCCGAAAGATTATACCATGCTTTGGCATTCCCCTTCCAAATCTTCGAAATCTGAAGAAGGCGTTCTCTGCTCCCAATATCTGAATGGTGCTCGCAGGTAATCTGGCAAGCCGTTTCCTGGACCCTGCCAGCGCGATGAGCCGGGCACTTAGAAGCTCACCTATGAGGACGGAAAGGGTTGGATTCTTCTTTCGCATCACCTGTTCGATCTCGCCTGTTAGCCGTTCCTTGAACTCCTCCAGTGCCTGGATCATCTTTTTGAAATCCTGGAATATGTGTGCCGTTTCCCGGCGGGTGTAGGTCTTTTCCCATTCCATCTCCCGTTCTCTCAGCAGATTAAGGGTTTGATCCAGGTCGTTCAGTGCTCCAATCAGTTCGATGATCTCTCTTTCCTGCAGGACATGCGTAAGTTTACCCGAATACACGATGAGCAATGCAGAATGGAGCAGGTCGGAGGAAATCTGGTAATCCCCGGGATGAATCGATTTACTGTCATGATGTGTCCCACTTTCTCCCTCCCCGACCATCACCGCATTCCCAAGCCTGAGCAGCCTCGGCTCATCGACCGTGATTTCTTGATAGAAAGAGGCGAGGCCTTTCTCCTCCTCCAGAACCTCGCCATCACGAACCATTTGATATCTGAGTGCTATCTCCTGAGCTCCCTGAGGGAATATTGAATAATCCACTACCTCGGTATTATCGAGTAAAAAACTTCCGAACCATAGGGTTTTGAGAAACATATCTTTGCCTCTCTCACATGATTTTTTAACTTTTTGTAAGCTCGTCGAGGTCCATTCCTGCAAGCTCCGAAAGCTTGTTGTGGAGATTGATGACCCTTCGTGCTACCTTGTACTGCTCTTCGTCGATGAACTTTCGGATATACTCCTCTATCCCGATGCGCTCGGTGTCATCGATGAGGTTGTCCGCATGGGCCACGATCTTCTCCTCGATGCTCTGGGGGATGTAATTACCCGGGGTTATTCCGAGTTCCTTGGCATCATCCTCTGTGAGCCCGGCTCCGATATGGTTCGTAATGATATTCTGGAGGGATTCCGGGAGTTCCAGTTCTTTGGCCATCTCCCCGCCGATAATGCCATGGTCGATACCGTGACTCTTTATCCGTCCGAGGTCGTGCAGAAGTGCTCCAGCCTCCACGAGATCATGATTGGTTTCCACGATGAGCTCGGCGATCTCCAGTGCCAGTTTCGCAACGGCCTCGGCGTGATCGATCAGTTCCTGGGGAGCCCCGGCGTCCTTGAGAATCTGTATGCATTCCTCGTGTGTGGGTATGGCATCCATTCATGTCCTCCGGTCTAATTTGGTGTCATTTGGTGCGTTTGTATTTAATATATTAAATTATTCCAGTTTAAAGTGCACCTTTGCCATAGCATCAAGATAGGCTTGGATTGTATAATCATCAAAAAACGACTGCTATTTCGTCGGTAACGCCCAATATCGTTTGAAGTGTACTAATTAAAGAATCTTTCAGATAATCTGATTCCAATGTTTTTACAAACGTATCCAAAATTTTAATCCGTTTGTCATCATGGATCTGCACCTCAGGTCCTCTTCTTGCTTCACGATACTCTTTCCGGAGCCTTGGAAGATCATTAATGAGATGACTCAAAGCCTCACAAAGGTCAACCTCATCATCTAATATCTCATCTTGATAAATAGGGTTCCAAAGATTTGAGAGTATAGCAAACAAATCTCCGAATTGTTCCATCTCTTTGTTGGTCTCTGCCCTACCAGTGCGTTTTCGTATTGCCTTTCTTGTCCTGCGATGACTGCTTTCCAATGCGTTATTATGTCTTTTAAAAGAGATTTTCTTTCCATTAACCACTGGGTCCGGAACAAATAGCTCACTCCAGTGGTCCTCAAATGCCTTATCGATCTCTGATGCTATCTTTATGTATTTTCCTCCTAGTTCTCGACCTTCTCTTCGAATTTTCTTTAAAATATTTGTTACATCTTCCTTGACTTTTTCAATATCAATCTTTTTGGATGGCTTATCTTTCAAATGACCTTTTCTGCTAACATGTAATTCTTCTCGCAACTCATCTAACCATCTTAATGTCCGTTCTATTAGACAATAAGAATTTAAAACATTCTTATCTTCTAAAATCGACCTTAAAGATGTATTTAAATCCATAATTGGTTTATAAAAACGATTGTTTGATGCATTAAATATGATTATCCTACGAACATACCCATAAATCTCTTTTATTCTTCGATATTGGATGAGATATGCTATGGGTCTGCTTAACCATTTGAAACGTTTTTCAATAGGATAAAGCAAATAATCAACAGCTATGTGTATCCAGCGCTGTTCTAGTCCCCCTATTTTATTAAGTTCGCTTCCACTATAACGAAGTCCCCTCAACTTGGATGTGAGCTTGTGTTTAACAATCGAACTCTTCAAAGACTTGTGGTATGTTGTTACCAAATCTTTTTCGAGGTCTCGAATGAAGTGAGGATGGCATAATGCTTGAGGAGTTTCTGGGAAAATGTTGGAACAACTCAAAGCGACTCCAGGACCCCCATCTCGAACAGTAACTAGAGGTGGGCCGAATGCTTCTTTGAATTCCAAAAGGAGGGGATCTATATGTTCAGAAGCCTCAGAAGGGATTAGTTCTGAATCTGTAACAATGTCTGCAAATTCTTCTTGTAGGACGAAGATAACTCTTCCCCCATACTTATGGGTGCCATCAACGTGAAGAATTGAACCTCCTTTTCTGTCAAAAAATGCTTTAATCTTGCCCTTCTTTGATTTGTGGAGCTCTTTGAAAAGCAAAAGGAAATCAAGGCTCCGGTAAGATATGGCAGTTTCAGAAATTTCGATGCCTTTCGTCCAAAAATAGAACCATACTTGGTCGAGTTTCATTCCAAGACGCCATCGAAGAAGCCCGATTAAAATCGTTACCTTTAAATCAGCCCGACAGTTTGGAATGAGTGGTGCATCTATTCCTTCAGGGATTGATATGGATTCTTCCTTGTGGATCTCACATCCAAGGACCGTCACCTTGACATTTCTTGCACCATGAAGTGTTACCACTGGTCGTGTATAGGTGTATTTGACCGTTAATTTTTGCGAGCAGATTCCACATTGTTTTTTCTCTACTTTTTGAACATCAATTCGAGTCGAGTTTTTTTTATATCAAGATCATGTCGAATTATTATCTCTTTGATCTCTCTACGTTCTAAGGGCTTTCCCATTCCGTCCAGTATGAGATAAATATCTTCTGCGGTGATTGCATCTTGGAAAAGCAACTGTGCCAAGAATCCAAAATGAACATTTTCGATTTCGAATGAGGTTTTTTCTTCCATTTTTTTTCTCCTTTTTACATCGATCTTTTGAGATAACAAGTGCTTCTTTCGCCGTTCGATTTGTTTTTCTGCAATCGAGTTATCTGCACTGAAATATACTTGGTTTCGTCCGAACCTTACCCTGATTACTTTTTTCTGTTTCACACATTCAATAAGTTGCGGGGTTATGGTTGTTTTTAGAAGTTCATGAAATTGAGTTGGTGTCAAACCCATTTTGCTGGAACTTACAAGTCGTATAATGGTTTCTTTTACTCCGCCCCATTTTGAGAACACGATTCCCTCATATTCCCATAATCCATTCGTGTTGAACTCTATTGTTTCCTCCAATGTGAAAAATCTTCGACCCTTGTTTATACTTGACCTATAGTCACAAGGACTTAGTTTCTGGTATAGGGTTCTAGGGGCACAACCGATCATTTTCATTATTTCATCGGTTCGAAGTACTTTATTTTCTTTCAGTAAACTGACAATTTCATCCGTGTGTATCTTTGTAGGCGTCATGTTCATGCACAAGGTTATACTATTATATTTAATTTGTCCCAATAGTATGACATTGTGCATCCGCCCTATAAACACTGTGGTAATTCCAATTTATATGCAGAAGGTTATAGTGTTATAGATAAATTACAGGAATCCAAGCCTATCTTGATTTCATGGCACCTTTGGCCCACACCAAAATCTTAAATAAAGAATGGTCAACTTCATATAATTTCTAACGGAGGAAGATTCTATGTCCTGGGGAATGAATAACCGTCTTGCAAGAATCATCAAGCCAAAAACAGGAAAGACCGTGATGCTTGCCGTGGATCACGGGTATTTCATGGGCCCGACAACAGGCCTGGAAAGATTGAACGAAATGGTGGATCCGCTCTTGCCACATGCGGATGTTCTCATGCCCACCCGGGGCGCGTTGCGCCAGTACATCCCACCGAAAACCGACGTTCCCATTGTTCTCCGGGTTTCAGGTGGAACCAGTATCCTGAACGAGAACCTGCTTCACGAGGGCATAACCGTCTCAATGGAGGAGGCAATCCGCCTGAATGTCGCGGGAGTGGCCTTCTCGATCATGGTGGGGGCAAAGTTCGAGCGGGATACACTCCTCGGTTTCACGCAGGTCATCGACGATGCTGAGCGCTACGGCATCCCGGTGATAGCTGTTACCGCGATTGGGAAGGATATGGTGCGGGATGCCCGATACATGGCCTTAGCCTCAAGGATCGCAGCGGAGCTTGGTGCCAGGATCGTAAAGACATATTATGTCGAGGGCTTCGAGAAGGTGGTCGAGAGTTGCCCGGTTCCGATCGTTATCGCGGGAGGAAAGAAGATCCCTGAGGCAGATGCGTTAAAAATGGCCCACAATGCCATCCAGGCAGGTGCTGTGGGCGTGGACATGGGAAGGAACATCTTCCAGTCCGAGGACCCGGTGGCCATGATACAGGCGGTAAAGGCCGTGGTGCACGAGGACGCCACACCCAAGGAGGCCTACGAGCTCTTCACGAATCTTAAGGCCAAGAAGGAATAACCCGGACTATCATTGTTATAGAGGGTGAGGCAATGCGAGTGGCCATGTACTACAATAACAGCGATGTGCGGCTTGAGGAGATGCCCGAACCAGAGATAGGGGAGAGGGAACTCCTTGTGAAGGTAAAGGCATGCGGGATCTGCGGCAGCGATGTCATGGAGTGGTATCGCATCAAGAAAGCCCCCCTCGTACTGGGTCACGAGATTGCTGGGGATATCGTCGAGATCGGAAGCGAGGTAAAGGGATACAGGATTGGAGATAGGGTATTCGTTTCACATCACGTTCCCTGCAACACCTGTCATTACTGCCTTGCTGGACACCATTCGGTCTGCGACACGCTCCGCACCACCAACTTCTATCCCGGAGGATTCGCGGAATACCTGCGAGTGCCGGAGATCAACGTGGATCGCG
This sequence comes from Thermoplasmata archaeon, assembly GCA_030630685.1. GTDB lineage: Archaea > Thermoplasmatota > DAOVMN01 > DAOVMN01 > DAOVMN01 > DAOVMN01. Next base: position 10,442 of record DAOVMN010000038.1, read on the forward strand.
GTGTCTTCAAGCTTCCGTCCGGGATGTCCTATAAAGAAGCGGTCTTTATCGAGCCCCTTGGGTGTGTTTACCGGGGGCAGCGACTCGCGGGTTTCCGGCCCGGGATGAGCGTTCTTATCATCGGCAGCGGGGTAACCGGTCTCCTCTTCGTGAAGCTCCTTAGAGCCCTTGGTGCAGGGAGGATTCTCACCACAGATATCAATGATTACAAATTGGAGAAAAGCAGGGAGTTTGGTGCGGATGCCGCCCTTCATGCTA
>DAOVMN010000238.1 GCA_030630685.1 Thermoplasmata archaeon
ATAATAAGGGATTATGGTTCTCCGAAATTGTCTAAGGACTTTTTTGATAAAAACCCGTTCAAAGAATTTTCTGCCGCAAGGATGTTATATTCTCTTCTTTCTTACCCTGGAATGGACCGACTTGCTTCAGAAGCTGCAAGAAGATTTATCACAAGGGGAAAAGAAGAGGCAAAGAGGATAAGCAAAGAGAGAAACCCGGAAAACCTAATAAAAATAATGGAGCAAAAGCCAGATCCTCTCAATCACCCACTGCTAAAGAAAAAGATACTTGGTTTTCGAGAGATCGCGGTCCCAAGGGTTATTGAAAAATTGAGAGACAATCAAGATGATACATTTGCTGAGTTAGCTATACAAATAATTTACGAGTCCAAAATTGACTGTTCTTCTCAGCTTTTGGGAATTTTAGACTCAATAAAAGACCCTTATACTTTATCGCTGGTGTGCCTATTGTTAGGTCTTATTGGCCCAAAAGAAGCCATACAACCTGTTTGGAATTATTATCATTACTTGAAAGAAGAATATTTTCAAAAGAATTATGAGCAAGGACCCTTATTAGCATTGTATGAGTTTAAAGAAAGATTTGGTTTCAATTAAAGAAGGAGCCTTCGCCTAACACGGTATATCAGGCTTCGCACCCACGGCGCTCCGCCCAAACCCCTCCCTTCGGTCGCACGTCGTATATGCTGCTGCCGTTATGCGGAATCGGGGGCGAAATATTATTAGTAAAAAAGGGCATTCGTGCATTAAGAGAAGAATATGAACACTCATGATATGTTAAAGATGGCGAAAGAATGACACGAACAGGTTTTGAATGGAAAGTTGGTATAGGGATTATCACGATAGCAGTGGTGCTACAGCTCGTGGTGCTTATGACTGGAAGTGAGGAAGCGGAAGCAAAAACCATCGCAGTTGATGACGACGGAACAGCCAGCTTTTCAAAGATTCAGAATGCCATAGACAACGCCAGTTCCGGAGACATCATAAGGGTCCATGATGGGTTTTATAATGAGAACATCATCATCAACAAGACTTTGACCCTCCAGGGAAACGGATTCGGAAGCACCACTATTCATGGAGGGGGAAAGCGAAACACAGTCTCTGTCAAGGCCAACGGTGTTACGTTGACAGGATTCACTATCTCTGGGAGTGGAGACTATCACTGTTTTGGGGGGGTTCGCCTTGTTTCGTCCAATGCCACGATCTCGGGCAATCATTTTACAAACAACACCCGAGGAATCTTAGTCGACCGCTCATGCCAGTATATAAACATCACAGAAAACAGTTTTTCTGATAACCTTTTTGGTGTTCATGTATTTTTTTCAGGAAATATCAGCATCAAGAACAACACCTTCACCGAGATACACCACTCGGCGGTCCACATAGAGCGCTCCTATAATGTGAATCTTGTAAGCAACAGTATGAATGGCACCGGAATCACCATTGAGGGTTATTACGACCGTGGTCACTGGGGAACACATAGTATCGATGAGACCAACACCGTGAACGGGAGGCCTGTGGGGTTTTTCAATGGTCAGTATTGTGGCGTGGTGTCCCCTGGTTTCGGGCAGCTGATTTTTGTTGACTGCAGACACATGAAACTTTGGGACCTGAACTTTTCCGGCAGTTCGGAAGGAATCATTCTTGCTTTTTCTTCTGGCATTCTCATTGAAAACTGCAGTTGCCTAAACAACACCGTCAATGGCATTGGCCTCTACCACTCCGATGATAACGTCATAAGGAACTGTGTGTTCCAAGAAAACGGGGAAAACGGTATCTTCTTGGAATGCTCTAAGAACAATCATCTCTCCAGCAATCTCTGCCAGCACAACAAGAACGGGGTGAGACTTGACGAGGGCTCCTCCGGGAACAGCCTGGTTGAACTCCACTGCCTTGACAACGAGGAAAACGGCCTGTTCCTTCACGACTCCCAGGATGACAAGGTCTTTGATTGCCTCCTTGAGAACAACCTCAGGGGCTTCGACGTGGACTGGTGGGGGGACGGCAATATCAGCATCAGGAACTGTGTGGTCAGGAACAACAAATTGGGCTCTGTCGTCAGCGACGACCACTGTCTGGTTGAGAACTGCAGTTTCGAAAACACCTGGGACGGCAACGGCCTCAACATCTGGTGGGGTGAACACAACACTGTCAGGAACTCACGGTTCGTGAACAATGCTGGCTACGGCATCTGGGTCACTTACAACCACGGCGACGGCCAGACCAACACAATAGAGGACGGCAACGTCTTCGAGAACAACGAGAAAGGAGAGGTACATCTTAACGCCGAGAATGATGATCGCCTCACACCACTCGAATACCTCATCCACCTCATTATTATTGTCTACGTGTTCGGTATCTACTATGCCTGCGTTCTGGTTCCGGTAATCGTGATCGCCCTTTTGCTCTTGTGGGGACGGAACCGGAATTAAAGGAAGAGGGAGATTCTATATGGGTATGTTCCCTTGAGACAAAGAGCTCTCTGGGAGCTACCGCTGCGGGGAATTCGGGTACCCTACTTCTGGGAAAAGAAGGAAGAAGATGACGAGGAATCCGGAATTCCAGCAAGGTCGGAAGAAACTAAAAGGGATCACGACAAACCCCATACTCACCATGAATACACTGAGGAGCCAAAACTATCTGATTCTGAACGAGAATCCTCCGAGAATGAAAATGGAGAAATGAAGGCCAGGAACGTCTGAGTTACACTGGTTTTTGTACAAGATGGCGCATTCATTTGGAGAAATGTTACGAGAAGAATCAGCCCAATTCCAAATAAAAAATTCCCTCAAATGATTCCCCACCACCTCCCGGGGGGACCTGATACCCAAAAACCTGCCCTGCACATTAGGGAAGCACCAAGTTTCCACACAGAGGGTCTTTAGAATGCCATAAATATCTGTTTGGTTGATCGAATGCATGAGGTTCCCTCCTTTCCTAAATACATGAGGAGAACCTCAAATATCCCACTATTCGGAAGTAGGGTCATTCGGAAGTACTGCGGAGATCGCAAAATACATTTTCGCGCCCTTCAAGGCCACCGACGAGGTAAGACGAACGAGTAAAAATTGCCCTACCAAACTATTTATATAGTCAGGCATGTTCTGCTCTTAGCGGTGAAAAAAATGACCAGTTCAAAAAAATCATCCGATTTCAGGAACTACCTGGCAATCGCCCTGGTTTTCCTTATGCTTGGAGCGGCCCTTGTGGCGTTCACAACCCCGGCAATGGGTGACAGCAGTACAAAAATCTACGGCTATGTGAGGGAGAAAGGGAGCAATGACCCGATTGTCAACGCAACCATCACCATCAGTTGCAATGAGAACGAGACCTATACCACCTACACCGGCAGGGACGGATACTATGACCAGCAGGTGGAGGGCGACAGGAACTACACCGTCACCGCGGAGAAAGAAGGCTACAAGTCACAGACAAAGTATGTCTATGTGAAAGATGGGGAAGAAAAGCAGGTTGACTTCTACCTCGAGAAAGAGGGCGGGGAAAAGACCATTCTCAAGGGCTACACAAAAGAAAAGGATGGTGGAGACCACATCCCTTATGTTGATATCACCATAACGAAAGGAAATTACAGCAAAACCACCCAGTCGAACAGTGACGGATATTATAAGGTTGAGCTGCCGGAAGGCGGTACCTACCATGTCAGAGCAGAGAAAGACGGCTACAAGGATTATGGGGCAAATGTAACTGTCCGGGAAGGGGAAGAGAATATCCACCACATCCGCATGGAGAAGGAGGGCGGAAGCACCACCAAGATCTACGGCTATGTTAAAGACAAAGATACCAAGGACCCGATTAATGACGCCAAGGTAACCATCAGTTACGAAAGGGAGAGCTACACCGTTTACACCGACAGGAATGGTTACTACGACCAAGAGGTGGAGGGCGATAGGAACTATTCTGTAAAAGCAGAGAAGGACGGCTACAAGTCCCAGACAAAGTATGTTTATGTGGAAAAGGGAAACGAGGAGCAGGTTGATTTCTACCTCGAGAAAGAGGGCGGAGGAAAGACCATCCTCAAGGGCTACACAAAGGAGAAGACTAATGGCACGCATATACCATATGTGGACATCACAGTCTCAAAGGAAAACTTCAGCAAGACCACCCAATCCGACCGTGACGGTTTCTATAAATTCGAGCTGCCGGAAGGCGGTCAGTACGAAATCAGAGCGAAAAAGGACGGCTACAAGGACTATGCGGCAAATGTAACTGTCCGGGAAGGAGAAGAGAATATCCACCACATCCGCATGGAGAAGGAGGGCGGAACCACCACCAAGATCTACGGTTATGTAAAAGAGAAAGATACCAAGGACCCGATAAACGACGCTAAGGTGACGATAAC
>DAOVMN010000429.1 GCA_030630685.1 Thermoplasmata archaeon
AGCAACGATGTAAGTGATGGGATAAACGGCATACAGATATGGTCGAATGATTGCGAAGTCACAAATAACGAGATATATGATATGGGTATGACCTACGCCGATACCAAGGTTACAGGAGATGGAACTTATTACAACTCGGGAATTATTATTGGCTCCAACTGGCTGACCAGTAACTTCAAACCGACAGGAACGACCGTCACGAGTAACAACATCCATGGCAATTATTGGGGACTTTATGTCAGAGATTATGCGACTCTGTCACCAAGTGATCCAAGTGTGTTGAGTGTAACTGCCGAGGACAACTGGTGGGGTTCTTCCACTGGACCGACTCATTCTGGTAATCCAGGCGGCTCAGGTGACGCCGTCAGTGACAACATCGATTACGACCCATGGCTCTCATTCCCGGTGGGTGCTACAACCGAAGAGGTAAAGGATGCAATTGACGACATTGTGGATCACAAAGGAACTGCCAACAGCCTTAAATCAAAACTCGACACTGCACAGAAACTTATAGATAAGGGCAATGAGAAGGCTGCCATCAATGTGCTCGAGGCATTCATCAATTACGTTGAGGCACAGAAAGGGAAGAAGATCCCCGAGAGCTTCGCAGATGAACTCATTGACTGGGCAGAAGCCTTGATAGACGACCTTTCGTAGGGAACGAAAGGACTTACAGGGATGCATCGCATCCCTTTTCCTTTTTTCTTTTTAATGAAAACTGTTCTTTGAAGAAACTACAAAACCACAGTAAATTTGATAATCTCATTTCTCAGTAAAAATGGGTATATAACCCGCTAAACATCAAAAACGGATAAGTCCAGGTAGAATGCTCCGTGAACGGCCTTTCCATTCAATAGGAGGGAGCCCGAGATATTCTTTGCATCTGATAGGTAGGGCTAAAACAGCAAAAAAAATGCCTGACGGCAGGGGGACCCCGGGGTGTGTCGGTGAGGGTATGGAAGGGTTCTTCGCACATAAATAGAACAAGATTCCGATCAATGGCTCCGAAAAGATTCTGCTTGCCAAATTAATTTATATTTTCCGCTTATTATTAACAAAAGTGTAAAGAATAAAGGAAAGATATATATTGCTGGAGGCCTGTGCGCAATTTAATGAGACTCCACAAGGTGCTCGAGGAATTGAGGGATTCCGGCCTCTACGTCTTCAAAACGGTAGACATGAGCAGTATCCTTCACCTTTCGAACAATGCAGCATCCGTTTACATCTACAGGATGAAGCAGAAGGAGATGATACATGCCGTAGAAAAGGGGAAGTTTTCCATATCGTCCGATCCGTTCGCGGTCTCCACACAATTGGTTTTTCCATCTTACATCTCATTTTCCACATCGCTCTATCTTCACGGCAGGCTGGGGCAGGTTATCGACAATATCTATGTGATCTCCTCAAGGAAGAAGAAGCACATGGCCTTCATGGACACCGAGATCAGGTTCATAAAATTCCCCTCGTTCAGGATATTCGGATACGGGAAAAAAAGGAAAGGGGATTCCTTCGTCATGCTCGCGGACCTGGAAAAGACCGCCGTGGATTGTCTCCATCTCCCCAGATATGCTCCAGTTTCACAGGTCCAGGAAGCCCTTTCGCCAGGATTTGATAAAGAGCTTCTTGAGGACTATGCGGTGATGATGAAAAGCGAGGCTGTGAGAAGAAGGGCAGGATACCTTCTGGAACTTCTCGGGGAAGAAACAAAATTGAAACCATCCACCGGTACCGTGTACAAACTGAACCCCACGATAAAACGCAAAGGAAAATACAACAGCAGGTGGAGATTGTACATCAACGAGGTGCTCGAATGATAACAAAAGAAGAACTCATCAGAATATCGCGAATTACCGGTATGAAGGCTCACCAGCAGGAAAAACACTACGTCCAGACCCTTGCCCTGCGGTCCCTCTACTCGAAGTTCAGCCCGGCTTTCAAGGGGGGTACCGCCCTCATGTTCATACACGGGCTCAACAGGTTCTCGGAAGACCTGGACTTCACGGTCACAGAGGATTTACATGGCCGGGACATCCTCAAAACAGTTATCGGAGACCTGAATTATATCGGAGTAAGTGCAGTTTCTAAGATCATCTCTGACGGTGATGTCTCTTTTTCGTTCAGGATAGGGGCCGAAGGGCCGCTGTTCACAAGAGAGATAGAACGATGCTATATCAGGATGGAGTTGAGCAGAAGAGAAAAGGTGATTCTTGTCCCAAAGAGCGTTTTCATCGAATGCCCATATCCGGATATTTTCCCGTTCTCAGTTAGGGTCATGGACACGAAGGAAATCATGGCGGAAAAGGTGAGAGCGATCCTTAGTGCCTGTAACGAAATTACCTATGCAACTTCACCCGGTTTGATCGTGTAATTCCATTCACCATGAAACTCATCTCGTTGAATGTTGATTTGCGCCATTTGCTCTTTTGATA
>DAOVMN010000482.1 GCA_030630685.1 Thermoplasmata archaeon
GAGATACTTTACCACGGAGCCGTCGTCCGTACCTTCACCTGTAAATGTTACGGTTTCGCCTTCGATTGCGGGATTCGGTAAGATGTCGGTGATCTTTGCTGCTGGTTTGCCATTGATGATAAGGGTAGAAGAGGCCTCCTCAGACAAAACCCCAAATTCGTCCACGACCTTAAAGCAAATGATATGGGTGCCATTGGAAAGGTTCGAATAGTTGAATTCTGGCAAACTGCTGTTGTAGAATTCCCCATCGATACTGGATGACCAGGCATACCTCACAATATTCCCATCGTCTGTGCCTATTCCTATGAAGTAGATTTGGTCTGTGTTCAGAGCAGGATTTGGTGAGATTGATGTGATAGATGCTGAGGGTTTTGTGTGGATTGTTAGGGTCTCAGAGACTTCATTACTCCAGACACCGTAGTTATCCTGAACCTTGAAATAAATTGTGTGCTCTCCAAGAGAAAGTTCGTCGGTACTGAAATCCGATTCTGTGCTGTTGTGGATTTCATTATCCCTGCTGCTCCGCCATACATATCTTTCAATCGTTCCGTCGTCTGACCCATTCCCTTCAAACAGAACTTCCTGACATTCAACCGCTGGATTTGGTGATATCTGGAGGATCTTTGCTCTTGGTATCCCATTGATTGTTAAGGTGGTATTTACCTCCTCGGACCAGATACCTTTATTGCCCTGGACCCTTAGGTAAATCGTGTGGGTGCCGTTGGAAAGCCCAGTGAAGGTGAAGCTGGCGTTTGTGTTGTTGTATAGTTCTCCGTCTATGCTGGATCGCCAGACATAACTCATAACTTTTCCTAAAACAAACCCATTTCCAGTGAACGTTATAGCTTGCCCCTCCAGACTATAATTAGGGGATATACTAATGATTTCTGCCTTGGGCACCCATGGGGCAAATTCCACATAATCCGTAACATTGTCTCCTCTTCCAGATGGGTTTTTGGTGGGATGGTAGGGTCCAGAGGGATCGCCCCAATAGTTGAAAGTAGCATTGATGGTGTAGCCATTGTTGTCTGTGGCGTTGATGCCGTATTCTGTATTGTTGAAGATGTTGTTGTAGTGGGCGGTGTTATTTCTGGAATATTCATCCCATCCACTCAAGTATATTCCGATATTATTACTATGAATTGTGTTGTTTTGAATGATATTGTGGTTAGAGTCCATGAGACTGATACCTGTTTGATTGTTGTTCAAAGAGGTGTTATTAGAGAGCGTGTTGTTGAAGGAGTAGTCAAGGATGATGCCGTTAAGCCTATTTGAGTTGCAGGTGTTGTTGGTGAAAGTATTGTTGTCTGAGCTTTCAAGATAAATGCCGCTATCCTTATTTGAGTTGCAGGTGTTGTTGGTAAAGATGCTGTCTGAGCTCTCAAGATAAATGCCGCTATTCCTATTTGAGTTGCAGGTGTTGTTAGCGAGGGTATTGTTTGAGCCTCTAACGGAGATGCCGTTATACCTGTTTGAGTTGCAGGTGTTGTTGGCAAAGATGTTGCTGTCGGAGTCCCTGAGGGAGATGCCGTCGTCGCCGTTATTCGAGCAGGTGTTGTTTGTGAGGATATTATGGTCAGAGTCCCGCCCGAGGGAGATGCCGTGATTGTTATTCGAGCAGGTGTTGTTTGTGAGCGTGTTGTTTGAGCCTCCAATGGGACTATGTCGCAACATAGTGAATAAGAATTTAGATATTGTCAACCACATAAAAATGTAAACTCTCAATCTGGAAAGGACAATTTCCTTTCCAGTGGGATACCGATCCTGACCAC
>DAOVMN010000157.1 GCA_030630685.1 Thermoplasmata archaeon
ACTATTTTGTGGTCAGGATCGGTATCCCACTGGAAAGGAAATTGTCCTTTCCAGATTGAGAGTTTACATTTTTATGTGGTTGACAATATCTAAATTCTTATTCACTATGTTGCGACATAGTCCCCAGGATTGTTGCAGTTCAATTCCCCAAAGGTATAAATAGTATGGAAACCCTATAATGACGATCTCGGGATTTATCCAAATGTAAGAGGCGGATAAAATGTTGAATAAACCATGCACTATCCTCATACCGGCCCTTCTTGGCGTCCTTCTCGTGGTAGTCCTCAGCGCAATTCCCGGAGAGGCCCGAACCATAACGGTTGACGATGACGGACCGGCAGATCATTCAAACATCAAGGATGCAATCACTGATGCCCAGGATGGAGATACTATAAGCGTATATGAGGGGACATATTATGAGAACGTGGTAGTGAATAAGTCGGTGAACCTGATCGGAAACGGCTCGACCCTCACGACAATCGATGGGGAAGGGCATAGAAATGTTGTGCTCATAACCACCGATTGGGTGAATATGAGCGGATTTACGGTCATGGGAAGCGGTCACAGGAGATCAGCAATCAAGATCGAATCATCGTATTCACGGATATTCAACAATACCTGCACGAATTCTTATCATGGCATTCTCATCAAGCACTCCAATACTGGCATCATTGCAAACAACAATTGCTCGGGAAATAATGAAAATGGTATCTGGCTGATAAGTTCACATAATAATACGCTCACGAACAATTCCTGTTCAACGAATGATTGTGGAATCCATCTCTCTAACTCGGCCAACAATATAGTATCCGACAATATCTGCTCGATGAACGAGGGATGTGGCATCCGACTCTTTGATTCTACCTCGAACACCTTTACCTACAATAGGATCACTGAAAACAAAAGGGGAATCCATCTGTATGGATTTTGCAGGAACAACAATGCCCATTATAATAATATCTCCGGCAATACAGCCTATGGCATTAGTGGCCCTGGTATCGATGCCACCTGCAACTGGTGGGGTCATACCTCCGGACCCTATCACCCATCCAATAACTCCGAAGGCAAAGGTGACAAGATTACAGATCAAATTCATTTCGAACCTTGGTTTTCTGATCCAATTCATGATAGGGTTATTCAAGAAAAGCTCTCTGGCTATATTGCCGACTCATTCAAAGTCCCCTTAGAAGATGTGAAAATACGGATAGAGTATGATGAAATGTCAAGAACAGTATATTCCAATAAAACCGGATATTATTCCATTTCACATGTCCGACTCGGTAATTCAACGAATAGAGTAATCGTTTCAAGGAATGGTTACAGGAATTTTGAGACTGAGATCGAGATAGGCGAAAATACAATACTCAATGTGACATTAGAAAAAGAAAAAGAGGAGGACATCTTCACTCTCGATCCCACTCACCCCGTGATAGGGGCTTTACTAGTCGGGTTGTTTGGTTTTTATCTCTATTCTTTCCATAAAGCAGATCAAAAATATGCACTGTTATCGATTATGCCCCCTCTGTACACCAAGCTGAGAAAGGATAAGATCCTTGATCAAAAGAAGCGTCAGTACATCTATCGGTACCTCTCCAACAACCCGGGAGCGAATTACACCAGCATCAAGAAGGAGCTGAACCTCGGAACGAGTAGCCTTGTATACCATCTGAAGGTTTTGCAGAGAGAAGGTTTTATCCGTTCCAGGAAGGAGATGGGTAGAAGAATTTTCCATACGAGGGATTCAGCCTGGAACTCAGACATCGCTAAGTCCAATATTCCCCTTTCCCCCATGCAAACCCGTATTCTAAATCATCTGATGAACCACGGTCCCGCTGCACAAACTGATATTGAAAAAAAGTTGTCCCTCAAACAGCAGTCAGTGAGCTACAGCATAAATAAGCTTCAGGAAAAAGGATTGGTTCAATGTACCGGGAAAGGGAAAGGAGCTTTATGCAGGGTGATAGAGGAACTGCAGGATACTCATGATTCATAGACCATTTAATATGAAAAAATGAACGAATGGAAACATCGAGGAAAAAACTCACAAGAACGTTTTACAATCATTATTTATAGTTCTTCATGATTGATGACATCATGAACAAAATAGCATTCTTCAGGAAAAAATGGTATTGTCCCAAATCCCTGACGAAGACCTTCTTGATTCTTGGAATTGGAGTATTGGGAATCCTGATATTCCTATTAGTAACCAAGGGAGCGAGTGCAGCAACAATCACAGTGGACGATGACGGGGGAGCTAACTTTTCAAAGATTCGTGATGCGATTGATGCTGCAAATGATGGAGATACGATTCAGGTCTATGAAGGAACATATTATGAGAATATAGTAGTGGATAAATCAGTAAACCTGATCGGAAACGGTTCGGCGAATACAACCATTGACGGCGGGGGGCATACAAATGCAGTGAAAATAACAGCCGATGGGGTGAACATGAGCGGCTTCACGGTGAGGAACGGGGCCAGGGGTATCAAAGTGGAATCAGACCACAACCACATCTTTGAGAATAACTGCTCGAACAACAGCAACTACGGCATCTTTCTTTATTATTCGGACAGCAACATCCTGAAGAATAACACATGCTCCCTTAACGATTGGGATGGCATCTCTCTCGACCATTCGGACAGCAACATCCTTTTCAACAACACCTGCTCCTTTAACGATGAGGATGGCATCAGTCTCAAGATCTCCTGCAGCAACACATTATCGAATAACACCTGCTCCTTTAACGATGAGGATGGCATATTCCTTTTCCGGGATTCCAGAAATAATACAGCCCATTACAACAACATCGTTGATAACGGAGAATACGGTATCGATACCTCGGACAATGACGGCTACCGGATAAACGCCACCCACAACTTCTGGGGCACCGATCTTGGCCCTTATCACGCGGAATATAACACAAAGGGAAAAGGAAACACGGTAACCGATCATGTTGAGTTCTCACCCTGGCTGGATGAAGATGGGAATGAGTTTTATTATGACTTTACCATATCGTCCCAGGATTATCATAAGGCCGCAGATCCAGGAGAATTTGTTTATTACTACATTAACATAATGAACAACGGGACAGGGAGGGACAGTTATACCCTGGACTCCAGGGATGTACCGGCTCACCTGGTCGTTTTATTCCCTGAGGGAAAAAATACCGGGGAAGTGGAACCAGATAATCAGACGGTCGTCAAGGTTGCCGTGCTGGTCGAGGATAATACTCCTTCGGGAAGACTATTTTTCAATATATCTGTAGCATCACAGGCGGATCACCGCCTGTTTGATAAGTTAATGTTTACCCTGGATGCAAACCAGACCTATGATGTCTCCATATATCTGCCAGGTGATGTGAAGATATATCCGGGATACAACGAGACCCTGGAACTTCTCATCAGGAATACCGGAACAGGCGATGATTACTACGAGATCAAGGTTACAAAGCCAGAAGGTAGCAACACCACTATTACCATCTCTCCACCACTCACAGAAACAATCGGTCCGTACAATCGGACAAAGGTGGAGATCGGGTTTGAGATAAAGGGCGGAGAGGCACCGAAGATCGAAAGATTCATCATCACCGTTACCTCGCAGCTTGCAAAGGAGGATAAGCTGGATATCTATGAAAACACCACGGTGGACGTGGAGATCGGCGCAACCTACGGTATAAGTCTGCTTGTGGATGAGGTGCTGGTATCAGCCCATCCCGCACATGATCATGACGGATGGATCGACTTTATCATAACCGTGGAGAATGCGGGTACTGGCAGGGACACATTCAAACTCGAACTTGTGGACGAAAGGCCCAACTCCACCATAGGGAAATACAATAAATGGGCACGACTCTCACCCACAAGTATTACCCTTGAGCCGAAAGCGAGCGCCGATGTTATCCTTAATGTAACGGTTCCGAGATACAAGGCCGATGCGGATGCCATTTCAGACAACATTACCAAGGACATAAAGGTCCTTGTCTATTCCGATAATGCCAGGGAAAACCTTGTGGAGGAGGAAAGAAAGACAACGAAGACCTTCCTTGCCCATGTGCGGATCCGGGAATACTATTATGCGTTTTTTGCCTCGAACCCCTCGGTGGATGTGAACAGGGAGGAGACAAAGACCCTGACAATGACATTGATGAGCGAGGGCAATGGAGTGGAAACATACCATTTCATGAAGAACGGAGAGAATGATGACGGCACTACCCACATGGACTGGTACTGGTTCACCTCCGAGCCTTCCGCAGAGGTTGAACCGGGCGCTTCCGCGATCATCAACATCACGGTACAGCCTGGGAATTCTGCCAGACTCGGGACCCACCAGTTATTCCTGTATGCCTCTCCAGCAAGCGAGCCCACCTATGAAACAGAACACGAGTACTTTACCTATAATATCCCGGAAACAGTGGGTGCCTTATGGTCCTCTGGGGATAATAAACCATTGAATCCAAAAACTCAGGGCTCTGTCGATCTCAGAATAACGGTGAAGAACAATGGTACAAGTGAAAACTTCAACCTGATCGAGCTGAATAATCCCACCAACCTCCCCGATGAATGGGCATTTAGCTGGAGTGGAGGAAGTTCCCAGAGAATAAACCCGGGCTCGACCCATCCCTTCGTCCTGAGGATCACGGTTCCCGGCGACTACACCAAGGTCCCTGCGGGAGTCCATGAAATTGACATAACCGGAACCTACGAGATACTGGGAGGAGGAACCGAACCAATACCGGCTGTGGTCGAGGTGATCGTAAATGTGAGTGCGATTTACGACGTGCAAGTAGACACTGACCAGTCAATCATTACAGATAAAGACCCGGGAGAGAACGCCACCTTCGTAGCTAACGTAAAGAACACGGGTAATATTAACGAGACCTTCCAGTTGAGCCTTCTCAGTCCTTCCTTCGGGAATGATGCCAGGGACTGGTCCGTAATAATGGAAGGGGATCGGATCGTCCTTCGGTCCGGGGAAACAAAGGCGGTTCATGGGGGGGTCAATATCCCCGCCTTCAGCGTGGAGAACGACGAGGCCCAGATGGGCGACTACAAAGTAAAGCTTCAGGCCTATCCCCTGAGCGAGGATTCACGGAAAAGGTATGTGGAGTTCACGATAGGGGTGGATGGCATCTACGAGCTCACGATAAAATCGGATACCCCGGGGAAGGATGAAACCATCGAGCCCTATGGCCCCACCACACTCTACTATATAGTGGCCATCAGAAACCTGGCAAATACCGATGATACCATCGATGTGTCTGTTCCGAGCGGTCAACTTTCAGGGATGAAAAAGAACTGGGAACCCAAATTTGCTCTGGCTGGAAGTACCAACTACCAAACTGTCCTATCAATATCCAACATGGACCCACTGGAAGAAAAGGATGTGATCATGCAGCTTAGAATCGATGAGGACACCAAAGAGGGCCAATACACCCTTCTTGTCAAGGCCAAATCCCAGGGGGATCCCGCGGTCTACCAATACGTAACCCTCTATGTGAACCTCTCGAATCCCAGGTTCGAGACCAAGATATGGGCCGATAACCCTGGGAAGAGTGCGACACTCAAGGCAAATGAGGGCATCGAGATGACATTCATTCTCTCAATCAGGAACATGGGCGAAAGACTAGATTACTTTAACATCTTCGTGCCCTCGGATGAGTTTCCAGAGGATTATGACTGGAAGGCATATTTCGGGATCTCGGGAACCCAGACATATAAGACCATCACCCTGCCTTCTCTTTCCCAGGCCACCGAGGCCATTAGGATCATTATAGACAAGAAGCCAGACGAGGATAATTACGAGCTAAGGGTGAAGGCGGAATCCCAGGGAGATACCGCTGCCCACGATTACGTTA
>DAOVMN010000498.1 GCA_030630685.1 Thermoplasmata archaeon
TCGTAGTGCATTTTGATGAAAAAGGAGTCAAGTTGTTTCATGTGTATGGTAAGTTGTTTCAATTAGATAAAGTTAACTATTATTGAGATAAATGAAAATCTATTGTGGGTGGTTTAGGGTTTTTCAAAGTTCTCATATGTATAGGAGGCTATAAAAACACGGCCCCGGGAACAATGCGCACGCACCGATCTCAAATGTGAATTCACTACCTTCTACACTGACAAAAAGAGGACCTCCAATATTCAACACCTCCTGCAAAGTAAGCCCAAAAATCCCCTCATTCCAAATCCCTAAGTAACCTCCGATCTTCGATCTCCCCCGCGATATTCGTTTTCATGATCTTTCTCACCTCCTCCATATCCGCTGTCCGCCCGAGAACCCACATGAGTTTCACCAGAGCGGTTTCCGGCAGTATGTCCCCGAGTGTGATCACCCCTGCTCTCTGGAGGTCTCTTCCGGTCTCGTAGACATTCAGATTGACGGACCCGTAGAGGCACTGGGAGGTCATGACCACAGGTTTTCCTTCCTTGATAATTTCTTGAATTGCAGGAATCAGGCTTGAGGAAACATGCCCCAAGCCCGTACCCGTGATGACTATCCCTTGGGCATTTTCTGCCATCTTCTCCAATATCTCCGTGGTTAGACCGGGGAAAGCCTGAAGCATGACCACATTCTCCTTTAGATGTGCATGAAGCTCCGGCTCGCTTTGTTTCCTGTAGGGCTTTAGCCATTCCACCTTGCTGCCCTCCACCTTGCCAAGAGGGGAGCCGTTTATTGTTCTAAAGGCTGTTCGAGCGGAGGTATGCATCTTTCGTACCCTGTTGCCCCTGTGGATATAGGCAAAGGAGTCCGAGCTCTCCCCGTGCATCACCACTACGCTCTCCCCGATGTCGGTAAGCGCGGTACTTACGGCTTCGATAAGATTAAGATGTGCGTCCGAAGAGGGTCGATCCGAGGAGCGCTGTGCCCCAACAAACACCATTCCAGTCCCGCTGAGCATGAAGGAGAGTGCGGCCGCTGTGTAATGCATGGTGTCCGTGCCGTGGGGTACCACAATCCCATCCACACCCTCTTCTGCGAGCCTGTAGATCTCCTCAGCAAGGGTTACCCAGTGAGAGGGAGAGATGTTCTCGCTCAGGATATTGAAAACCGGTTTCGTTCGGATGCTGCAGATCTCCCTGAGTTCTGGGACGGATTCCGCTAATTCAGTGGCCGATAAAGCGGGATGGACTGCTCCGGTGCGGTATTCCACCTTTGAGGCAATGGTCCCGCCGGTTCCAACGAGTACGACCTCTCTGTTCCCTTTTCCAGAGATTCTCATGGACTCCGGCTTCTCTAAAGGGGGAGCGGCTTTTTCAAGGATCTCGACCTCGATTTCGTCTTTGTTGAGACCAATATTGTAGCCGTTCGAGAGCTTGATAATCAGGATATCGGAACTGCCGGAGAGTGTCCCGGGCATGACGACTCCTGTGTAGGTGGTTTTCCCTTTTGTGACACGAATAAGGTCTCCGGGTTCCGGTGTTTTGGCCATACCCGAACCAATCCTTACCTCTATAAAAAAGATTGGATACCAAAACCCTTATACATAAAAACCAGTTACCA